>JAUVEF010000031.1 GCA_030594905.1 Methanosarcinales archaeon | reverse complement strand
GTCATCTATTTGTCCCGATATGGTATCTCGATCTCCAGAAAATCCTTTGCGACCCGCACGTTCTCAAATACCGCTGCTCCGTCCTCAAGGATTGGTGAGGAATCCGCGTACCTCGAACTGATGTGTGTTAGTACCAGTTCCCGCACTTCCGCTTCCTTTGCGGTGAGCGCTGCCTCCCCGGCGGTGGAGTGCATGGTCTCGCGCGCCCAGCCGATAAGGTCGTTTGCCATACTGCTATCATGAATTAGCAGGTCTGCACCACGACTCACCTCAACAATCTCATCGGTCGGTCTGGTATCGCCAGTATAAACAATGCGGCGCCCGGGTCGCGGACTGCCGAGTACGTCTCCGGGATGCACGGTCTTCCCGTCTGCCATAATATCATCGCCGCGCTGCAGCCGTGCAAAGAGCGGTCCTGGCGGGACTCCGAGTTCGATTGCACGCTCGCGGTTGAACCGCCCGATCCTCTGGTGTTCGATCAGCGCATATCCGATTGAGGGTATGTTATGCTCGGTCCTGATGGCTTCGACATCATAGTCATCGTGTTCGACAACGTCGCCCGGGAAGAGTTCTGTAATCTGCACGTCAAACTTGGGTCTAGTGTATCCGATGTGTGTCAGGCAGTCGATCTGTTCTAATGAGCGTTCCGGCGCATAGATGTACAACGGTTCAACCCGCCCCTGGAATGACATGGTCTGGATCAGCCCCGGGATGCCAAGAATATGATCTGCATGTAGGTGGGTGATAAAAATCGAGGAAAGATTCATCATTCCGGTTCTCGCCCTCATCATCTGCTGTTGGGTGCCTTCACCGCAATCGAACAGTAGCAGTTCACCATCCCTGTTGATCAGGATTGCGGATGGGTTTCTATGCGGCGTCGGCAGCGAGCCGCCGGTTCCAAGAAAAGTTACACGGAGCATGAATCCCGTATTTCATGGCTCCGGTATTTATCTGTTATTATCCGTCAAGCATCGCAAAATCGAGCTGGGCAGTTCCTTTCCGTGTCCAGTAGTTGCATCTGTGGCATATTTGCATCTCAGAAACCAGTTCCAGTTCGAAATTACATTTTGGACATTTATTCAATGTTTTCATACTCCTCACTCCATATAAAGATGATACACAGCCCGACCGCCTCCGGGTCATACCCGGGCGTGCCGGACTGCGCCAATTCCCGTTATACCCCAATTTGTGCAAAAACCCGCGCGAACGGATTTTGCGGATGTTGAAAACCACTTGCGATAAATAACTATATGGAGTACTACTAATATATACGTTGGTGTGAGGCGAAGACTACCATGGTGGCACGATCATGCCATGAATCGTGCTACTGGTGACAAATTGGCAACATCTTGCGGTACATAATCCAGAACCGTGCCACGCGACTGCCTAATCTCCATAACCGTTACAATATCCGCATACGTCCCGTGCAGCAACCCTTCAGCTATCAACGCCGCGCCTTGGGCGGATTCTTTCGCAACCACCGCGCCCGGAAAACCTTTGAGCATTCTGACAGATGAAAATCGCTCCAGCCGCTCGGTCAACTCTTCCCGGATCTGTGGAATTCCTGACAACCTGCCAGAGAGCAACACCTCTTCCGGTGTCACCGAGGACATGAGTGCAAGAACATTCTTGACCGCACCCTCGACCAGCGCATGTCTGGCATCGTCGTGCGTAGCAAGATCTTTAGGCATGATGCTACCGGTACTGCCAATGCTGCCGCCAGCCAGAAAGGACGCGCCCCGGCTGGTCATGAACTCCTTGTAAAATCCTGCGAGGAGGTATGCAAGCTCGGCATCCATCGCACCCATCGACAGGAATCCGATGCCGCCGCTGGTTCCGCCGATGCCGTCCACGACCTTCCCCGCATCTACAGCAATGGCGGCAGTGTGCGCAAACCCGATCTCCAGTGATATGAATGATGTCTGGCCATAATCGATGCTGCACCTGGCCGCCTGATCCCTGATCGCAAGCGCGCAGCAGCAGAGCTTGTCAGGGGTGCCCATGTCAATCCTGTTGATCTTCCGATATGAGGGCACCGTTGGCAGGTGTATGACGCCCGGAATGAAACAAACCGGGAGATTATGCTTCTTTAGCGTCTCGATGAACCTGCGCATCCCGAGTATTGATTTTTTGTCACCTTTTTTGACAAGCGACATCATAAAGAGGTCTTCTGGCGTTATCTCTGCAATTCCTTTGAGTTTGGTTCCATATCCCGATGGACCGAGGATAAGTTCGGGATCTGCCTGCTTTAGCAGACCGATGACTGATTCGGGATCTGATGCGATCTGTTTCGTTGGTATCGATGTGTCAAGGATGATGTCATCACCATCCAGTCCAAAGAAATCGAAACTCATGGTACCAGGGTCGATTCCGACAACGCGGGGCATGGGTGGGATGGTGCGTTTTATATGCATAAAGCTATTGATGGCGCGATAGTGTGATTGTGAGGTGGCGGGATTTGGTGCAGTGGCGCTTGCTGCCTGCCCGCGCTCTTGCTCTTGCTCTTGCGCGACCGTTTCGGTAGGTACACCGTGTCTTTGGGTTTGGGTCGCGTCTAACAGTTCTCATGGTGAGTTACCATCCCGAGTCATCATCATTAAGTATCACCGCAGCAAATTCACATCACCATGCCAGATTACGTCACCTTCACCCGCAATGTGTTCCTGCCAGTCACCAACGTATGCAGAAACCGGTGCAGGTACTGCGGGTTCAGGCGCGAGCCAGCACATCCCGACGCAAATCTGATGACCACCGAAGAGATTGAACACATACTTAAGCAGGGCGCACGGTTCGGATGCACCGAAGCCCTCTTCACATTCGGCGAAAAACCGGAAGAACACAAGATATTTCGGGAATGGATTGGTGACATTGGATATTCCAGCATCATCGACTATCTGGTCGATCTGTGCGAACTGGCAATCGTCTGCGGGCTGCTTCCACACAGCAATCCGGGCGTGATGGACTTTCACGATATTAAACGGCTAAAACCCCTCAACGCGAGCATGGGGCTGATGCTTGAGACGACCGCGGATCTTCCTGCACACGAGGGATGCGCCGGTAAGTTGCTATCCGAGCGGATCGAGACCATCAAAAATGCCGGAAAATTGAAGATTCCATTCACAACAGGCATACTGATCGGAATCGGCGAGAGCATGGAGGATCGTGTGCAGTCGTTAGACCTGATCAAAGAACTTCACCTACGGTACCGACACATTCAGGAAGTAATTATCCAGCCGTTTTCGCCAAAACCCGGGACCGAGATGGCAGGTTTTCCGGAACCCACTCATCGGGAGGTGGTGGATACGGTCACAGCTGCCCGCAGCATACTACCTGATGATGTCGCGATCCAGGTTCCACCGAACCTTACCCGGTTTGTGGAATTGATCGGGTGTGGCGCATCAGATCTTGGTGGAATATCGCCTTGCACCATTGATTGGATCAATCCGGAGGCTGGGTGGCCCCAGATACCGGAACTCGCAGGAAAACTCGGGCGCATTCGGCTCAAGGAGCGCCTCCCGATCTACCCGTGGTACGTGCTTGCCGGTTGGTACGATCCAGGACTTAGTGAATTGATCGAACGATATACAGATGGAGATGGTTTTAGAGATGGAAATCGATACTGATATTCTCGTTATCGGGGCGAGTCCCGCTGGGCTCAGCGCTGCGGCTGCGGCTGCAACGCACGATGTCGATGTGACCCTGATCGAACGAAAAGAGGAGATTGGAAACCCACCGCACCCGGCAAACACGTTTTTTGAGGGGATGTTTGACCGTACCAGTGAGATCATCCATCCCGAATACGTCATACGCGAGATGGCAGGGATGCATATCGTCTCGCCCGCAGGCAACAGGATCATTCACGAAACTCCGGGATATGTTATCGATCGTGGAAAATTCGATAAATACCATGTTAAAGGCTTAATGAAGCAGAATGTAAACATCTTGACCGGCGTTTCCGCTCACAATTTCACCAGGAAGAAAAATATCATCCGAATTAGCACTTCTGACCAGACACTCACGTCAAAAATAGTGATAATCGCAGACGGCATCTCTTCCGGTTTGTCTGCGCTTGTCGGGCTGCATCCAACAAAATATCCGCATGACATCGCATGGGCGATTGAAGCAGAGGTGGAAGCGGACGGAATCGGGGATCCTGAATTTTTTGAGTATTATATCGGGAGTATCGCCCCTGGCTGGAAGGCGACGTACTCTCCGGGCGGTGGAGACCGCGCGAATCTCGGCGTGTTCGTGAGACGGCACGGACAGGACGTTTCCAGGTTTTTTGACCTGTGGTTGAAGCGATTCGCAGAAGACAAGAACATATCCGACGTATCGGATATCAGGATCGTCAAAAAACACACCGGAGGCGATCCGATCGCAACCATCCCAAATGAGATCGTATCGAATGGGATTATGGTCACCGGCGGCGCAGCAGGGCAGTCTGGCATCGGTTACGGCATGCGTGCGGGCGAGATCTGCGGAATGGTGGCGGCAAAGGCGATAGCATCGTCAAACACGTCTAAGAAGGCATTATCTGAATACCGGCGCATCTGGGGGAAGGAATTTAAGAGTGAGTACATGCTCGGGCGGTCTGCGCTCGAAACCCTGCGAAAACTGGATAATAAGGAGATAGACCGCCTGACCGGGATGTTTACAGACGTGAACCTGACGCGGGTCACAGGCACTGGCTCGCCAATGTCGCAGGCGGTCCGGGTCATGCGGTTCATGATGCGAAATGATCCGAAGACCACGCTGTCACTCCTTGCGCCGCTCATCAAGGCGGGAATTGGGTGAGGGTGCTTATGAGAGATATGCCCGGGCAGTGGAAGTTGCCGGTGTGCGGAATAAGCGGGAGACACTGCTACTGTTGAATGGAAAGTGAAAAACGAGGTCGGTCGACTGGTAGATCATGCGCATAGCTTCATTTGGATACTTCGTCTATACCTTTCGCCATCCGGGGACTGCCGGCTTGTGTGGTGTATTGAACCTCACTTTTGCACCTATAATGCTCTGTATGAGGCGGTACCACACCGCCAAAAACACAAACTTTAACATGTAAAAATTTAAAGCGGAATGCACACCTCAAATCCGATATATGATTTAGAGTTTAGAGGACGGAAGCAACATGGATAACGCACCAAAAAAATACGTCTATTTCTTTGGCGACGGGAAAGCCGAGGGCAGTGTAGAGATGAAAGATCTCCTTGGGGGAAAAGGCGCAAATCTTGCAGAGATGACGAATATCGGCATTATGGTACCGCCAGGGTTCACAATCTCTACAGAAGCTTGCAAATACTACTACGCAAACGATGGGGCGTATCCGGATGGTCTGGAAGACGAGATCGCTAAAAATCTCGCTCGTCTGGAGCTGATTACAGAAAAGGGATTCGGAGACGAAAAAAATCCCATGCTCCTATCGGTGCGTTCTGGTGCAGCCTTCTCGATGCCTGGAATGATGGATACTGTGCTGAATATCGGTCTAAACGACAAAAGCGTGGCAGCAATCATAAAGAAGACCGGAAATGATCGGTTCGTGTATGATTCATATCGAAGGTTCGTGCAGATGTTCGGAGATGTCGTTTTAGGGATGGAACACCGCAAGTTCGAGCAAATCCTCGAAGCAAAGAAGAAACTCCGCAACACCGAACTTGACACAGACCTCGATTCAAACGACCTCAAAGATCTTGTATCGAAATACAAGGAGCTAATACTAACGGATACTGGCATAGAGTTCCCTACGGCCCCACGAGAACAGTTAAAAATGACGATCGATGCCGTATTCGGATCATGGAATACGGACCGGGCAATAACGTACAGAAATCTCAATAATATCTCGCACGACCTTGGTACCGCGGTGAATGTCCAGACGATGGTCTTTGGAAATATGGGGGATGATTCAGGAACCGGCGTCTGCTTCACAAGAGACGTTGCAACAGGTGCAAACGAGTTTTATGGCGAATATCTGATGAACGCGCAGGGGGAGGATGTTGTCGCAGGTATTAGGACTCCCCATACCTTTGGTCAATTAAAGGAGGAACTACCCGAGATATACGAGGAGCTTGAAGCCGTGCGCGACCGACTGGAGAAGCACTACCGCGAGGTCCAGGACGTGGAGTTCACAATTGAATCGGGCAAGCTCTACATCCTCCAGACAAGGGGAGCTAAGCGAACCATACAGGCGGGGGTGAAGATCGTCGTGGATTTGGTGGGCGAGGGCTTGATTGACCGGGATCTGGCGGTTCTCCGCGTCAATCCGAATCGGGTTGACCAACTCCTCCACAAGAGGGTTGACCCAATGGCAGCGGTGAATGTGATCGCAAACGGATTGCCTGCATCGCCCGGTGCCGCGGTCGGAAGAGCGGTCTTCACGTCCCAAAGAGCACTGGAATGTGCCGAAAGAGGTGAAGATGTAGTTCTGGTGCGGCTCGAGACATCACCTGATGATGTTGGCGGGATGCACGCATCTCAGGGGATACTTACTGCACGCGGCGGGATGACTAGCCATGCCGCAATCGTTGGGCGGGGCATGGGCCGGTGCTGCGTCGTCGGATGCAACGACATCGATGTAGACATAGCGGCGAACCGCTTCACGGTGGGGGGCATCGTAGTGAATGAGGGCGATTATATCACGCTGAACGTGAGTGGGGATGCAGGGGAAGTCATTCTCGGCAAAACAGACTTAATCGACCCTGAGATGACCGGCGACTTTGAGACGATCATGGGCTGGGCGACAGATGCGAAGAGACTTGGCGTTCGCACGAACGCGGACACGGTGCATGATAGTCAGGTCGCAAGAGACTTTGGCGCAGAAGGTATCGGTCTCTGCAGGACCGAGCACATGTTCTTTGGTGTGGACAGGCTTCCGATCGTGCAGCAGATGATACTCGCAGGAAATGAGGAATCGAGGAAGAAATCCCTCAAAAAACTCATGCCAATGCAAAAAGAAGATTTCACCCGGATATTCGAGGTCATGAAAGATCTTCCGGTCACAATAAGGCTGCTTGACCCACCGCTTCACGAGTTTCTCCCAAAGACCGAGGAAGAGGTCAAAGAGACTGCTGCATGCATGAATATCGGGGTGGATGAGTTGAAGAGCATCATACAGAGCCTGCAGGAGACCAATCCGATGCTCGGGCACCGGGGATGCAGGCTTGGAATCACGCACCCCGAGATCTACGAGATGCAGGTGCAGGCGATCTTTGAAGCGGCGGCTGAGCTTGCGGGAGACAGACACAAAGTCATCCCCGAGGTCATGATTCCGCTCGTTGGGCATGTAAACGAGCTCAAATTCACAAAGGAACGGCTCATCAAGACTGCAGAGGAAGTGATGAAGCGTTATGGCACAGAGATTGAGTATCTATTCGGGACGATGATCGAGATTCCAAGAGCTGCGGTCACCGCTGACGAGATTGCAGAAGAGGCGGAATTCTTCAGTTTTGGGACGAACGACCTGACCCAGATGACATTTGGATTCTCAAGGGACGACATCGGGAAGTTCCTGCCGTTTTATATACAAGAGGGAATTCTCGAGTCGGATCCGTTCGTGACAATTGACCAGGATGGGGTCGGCAAACTGGTCGAGATGGGTGTCTGGAAGGGGCGCAGCACAAAACCAGATCTTAAGATTGGGATATGCGGCGAACACGGAGGCAATCCCGAGTCAGTTGAGTTTTGCCACCGCACCGGTCTTGATTATGTTAGTTGTTCGCCATTCAGGGTACCTGCAGCGATACTCGCGGCAGCGCACGCCGCGATAAAGGAAAAGAGGGGCGATGGCGAAAGTTAAACGAGTTCTATTACTATTAAAGAACATGGTCTATGAGAGCACAAGCCCGCTTGAGACCTTGCGTTTTGCAAAATACTATCGTAAGAAGGGGCTTGAGGTTATAGTGATCCTATGGGGACCTATGGGGGTTGTTCTCGGAAAGGCGGGAAAACACCGCGGCGCACCTGTGTATGATGCGAAGGTTGTGGAGTGCATCGAGCTTGGGGTGGAGTTCAAGTGCTGCCAGCTTGCTGCTGACATCATAGGGATGGAGGCGTCTGAGCTGATGCCCGAAATCGAGATGATCGAGTCGCATGTCGTTGCAGAGCTGTTTCTCGAGTACCAGAGTGAGGGAGAGCTGATTATTAGCCTGTGACGATTTTTTCACAAAAAATCGAGTAAAAACTGCCCTTCGGGTGGGGCTGGGGATATACTTTTTCGTAAATGAAAGGGTGCGTAGAGTGAATACAGCTCGCAGTGATCGAGATTCTCAGAAACCACAAAAAACTCATCGATACCCGGAAAAATCGATCGGGTGCAGACCCTTTTGTCATTGCGTTGGCTAAAGTCGAAGGTTGTAATGTAATAACGGGGGAAAAGCCAACCAACCGCCGGGAGCGACCACATATTCCAGATGTTTGCGGAGACCTTGGCATACCCTGCATCAATATCTTGCAACTCTGTAGAGCGCAGAAGTGGGTTTTTCGATGACATATCACGACCTCGTTTTAGCGACCACTTCCCAATAGTTTTATGTTGATATTGTAGGGTATGCTTTATCCCCACCACACCCAAAAGAAACACATGTCTCGCAAAAAACTCCAGCTCGCACTTGATCTGCTGGAAACAGACCGTGCGATAGACATCGCGAGAGAAACCATCGAATACATCGACTTAATCGAGGTCGGGACACCGCTCATCAAGAGCGAGGGTATGGCTGCGGTACGTGCCGTCAAAGACGCGTTTCCGGATCATAGCATCATTGCTGACATGAAGACGATGGACACCGGAGCAATCGAGGTCGAGATGGCTGCAAAATCGGGCGCTGACATCGTTACAATCCTTGGTAGTGCCGACAATTCGACGATCGAGGACGCGGTCAGGTCCGCAAGGAAATACGGTGTTGTGCTGATGGCTGACCTCCTGTCTGTGGACGATCCTGCCAGCCGGGCAAAAGAACTCGAGGCGCTGGGGGTCGACCGGATCTGCGTCCATGCCGGGATCGATCAGCAGATGGAGGGTATGGACGCGCTGGATGTCCTCGAAAAAGTGGTGAATGCCGTGGAAACTGGTGTTGCGGTTGCTGGCGGGCTTGACCCGGATACTGCCTCACGTGCAGCATCGATCGGTGCTGACACTATAATCATTGGCGGAGCGATTACGCGTTCTGATGATGCCGCAGAAGCGGCTGCCCGGGTCCGCGATGCAATTGATCACATACCCGCGTCATCAGAGCCGATTCGTAAAGAGCCAACGGACGAGAGAACGATTGAACTGTTCTTGCAGGTATCGACGCCGAACATTTCCGATGCAATGCATCGCAAAGGCGCGATGAGTGGGATAATATCGATATGCCCAGGGACAAAGACTGTGGGGAGGGCGATCACGGTGCAGACACTTCCCGGGGACTGGGCAAAGCCAATCGAGGCGATCGACCGAGCTTGCGATGG
>JAUVEF010000195.1 GCA_030594905.1 Methanosarcinales archaeon | reverse complement strand
TGCAGAGATCGTGCCCGAGGCGAACCCTGAGACGATTGCAACTGCGATACGGATCGGGGATCCTGTAAACGCTGCAAAGGCGCTCCGTGCGATCAGGGAGTCGGGCGGACTTGCGATCTCGGTCTCTGATGACGAGATCGTTTCTGCGCAGCGTGATCTGGCATCGGTGGAAGGGATCGGGGTTGAGCCAGCAAGCGCGACATCGATCGCCGGACTGCGGAAACTGGTTGCAGGGGGGCTGATCGACTCTGATGAGCGGATCGTCTGTATAACGACTGGCAATATCATGAAGGATCCGACCGAGGTTGTGGATGTCTGCGCAAAGCCAATCGAGGTGGATGCTAATATCGATGCTGTGCGGAAAGCTTTGTTTGGGTGATCAAAAGACCGCAGAGTAAGGCGGTTACGAAGGTAACAGTACACCCTGCCGGGATACTCTGTGCTCGACCGTACCAGCACGGATTCCACTGGATTTGGGATACGTTATCATACCCCATACGGTACGTTGGCAATCTCATCAAGCTGGAGAGTTTTTATACAAGTTAAGATAGATAGGATTAAAAGTTATTCAAGGAGCGACCGTGGTTATGAATATGACAAAGCCATCTGTAATATTGATTCTGCTGATCCTCTTGTCCACCCTACCTGTGGTTGCAGCCGTCGATTATCCGCAGGTCACAGGGTTTGTCACTGATGACGCAGGTATGATCGATCAGGTCTATGAAGCGAAGATAACCGAGCTTGCAAAGAATATCGAAGGAGCGACGACAGTTGAGATCGCTGTCGTTACTGTGGAATCTCTCGAAGGCGAATCCAAAGAGATGTATGCGGTAAAACTATTTGAACAGGCTGACATAGGCAAAAAGGATAAAGATAACGGTCTTCTGATTCTTGTAGCAAAACAGGAACGAAAATACAGGTTTGAAGTTGGTTACGGGCTTGAAGGGGTGATAACCGACAGCATGAAGGTGAATATCGGCGATAGGATCATCACACCCAATTTCAGAAATGGCGAATACGGAAAAGGCATCTATGAATCGATGCTCGTAATCGAAGGGCTCCTCAAAGGCGATGAAGAGGTCATCTCCAAGTATAGCATGAACAATCAGGGCAGTACAGGCACCTCCAGCGGGAGGATCGGGACGCTGATCTTTTTCGTTTTCATCATAGCCCTGCTCATCCTGATGTCTGTAGGACAGAGGGGCAGAGGGCGCGGATACATGTACTACGGGGGAGTCGGCGGCTTCGGAGGTGGCATATCCGGAGGCGGTGGATCTGGTGGCGGCTTCGGCGGATTTGGTGGCGGCATGTCCGGAGGTGGCGGATTCGGAGGCGGCTGGTGATGCGTAGACTGCTGATCAGTGTTTAATAATAATAATAGGGTGATAATATGGCAACAGAGACAGATGCGGAAAAAATAAAGACGGTTCTGGGAGGCAATCTGGTAACACTTGCAGAATATCAGACTGGTGACGATACGACACTCCTTGCGATCTGCAATAGTATCGACTTTGATACGCTGCATAAACTCAAAGGGACTAAGGAAATACCGCTTCTCTTGACAAAGGAGGAACTCCTCGACGGTGCCGATGTGTTTCCCATCGAATTTTTAAACATCAAGCAGCACCACACGATGCTTGATGGCGAAGACCTCTTAAAAGACCTTGTGATATCAAAAAAGCACCTGCGACACCAGCTTGAGTTTGAGTTCCGATCAAAGCTACTCCATATCCGCGGGGAATATCTCGGGTTCAAGGGCAAGGATCTCGAGAGACTCGCACTTGCAGCAGTCCCGGTCCTTGCGCCGATCGTTGGATCGCTCCTGTACCTGAAGGACTTGCCTGCCAGCAGCACCGGGGATATGTGGGGAGCAGTCTCGGACGCTTATGATGTCGACACGGATGTCTTAAGAGAGATCTATGATATACGGCGTGGAAATGCCAAATTTAAGAAGGAGAAGGAGCAGTACATCAGGGACATTATCAAGGTACTATCTGATATTGGAGAGATCGTTGATGAATTTGAGGTGATTGAATGAGTTCTAAGAATACCGCACTTATCGTTGTCGCCGTAATCGCGGTGGTTGCACTGCTTACCGGCGGCTGGTTCCTATCGATGTACAACGGTTTCGTAAGTTCGGAGGAGAGGGTTGACGGTGCGTGGGCTCAGGTGGAGAGCCAGTACCAGCGAAGAGCCGACCTGATCCCCAACCTCGTTTCGACTGTGAAGGGTTATGCATCGCATGAAGAGGAACTTCTTACAGAGATTACGAAGGCAAGGAGCCAGTGGAGCGCGGCGTCCACGACTGATGAGAAGATGGCGGCTGCCGGCACGATGGATTCCGCGATCTCAAGACTTCTTCTGGTCGTTGAGAATTACCCGGACCTGAAGGCGAGCGCGAACTTCCTTGCCTTGCAGTCGCAACTGGAGGGGACGGAAAACCGCATCGCAGTAGAACGGATGCGCTACAATGAAGAGGTCAGGGTGTACAACACTATGATAAAGAGGATGCCTGCAGCAATCGTTGCCAACATGTTCGGGTTTGATGAAAGATCATACTTCGAGGCGGAGGAAGGATCAGAAGCCGCACCAAAGGTGGAATTTTAGAAAGGGGTTTTAGGGGGCAGAGCTCATAAATTTCCAATCATCTCGTCGAGATGATCTTCACCACGTCCCCGTCCTCGAGTTCCCGCCCCATCCGCATCCTCTGCCGCGCATCGACCGCATGTAAGAATCCGTCCCCGATA
>JAUVEF010000126.1 GCA_030594905.1 Methanosarcinales archaeon | reverse complement strand
TCGTTTTTCCGAATGCCCGGGCGCACATTTGACGCGGGGGCAACCGCCCAACAACTTTACAACCCCCCATATACAAATAATCGATATTAGCAGATCGTTATATATACCACCACCATGAACCCCACCGACAGACCCGCCCCTGAGATTGCATCGGTCCTTGAACAGTTACGGTCCGGCATGTCCGGATTGACCGGAGAGGAAGCAAGTAGGCTGCTGGCTGAGCACGGGCGGAACGAACTTCAAAAAAGCGAAAAAGCAACACCCCTGAAGATTTTAGCATCCCAGTTTCTTGACTTCATGCTTATTTTGCTGATTGTTGCAGCAATTGTCTCTTTTCTGATCGGTGAACGAATTGACGGCTTTGTGATCACGGGGTTTGTTGTATTTAATGCGGTGCTCGGCTTTATTCAGGAATACCGGGCAGAACGTGCTCTTGAAGCGCTACAATCCATGATTACGCCGCAGGCGCGTGTGGTGCGTGATGGTAGTGAGCAGATGGTGGATGCAGCAGAGCTCGTGCCCGGTGATCTGCTGCTGCTTGCGGCAGGCGACATGGTGCAGGCAGATAGTATGATCATAGAGGGCGATCTGCGGATGGATGAGTCGGTGCTCACAGGGGAGTCGCAGCCGGTTGACCGCGGGGCTGCGCAGACCGTGCACACGGGAACCACCGTTTCCCACGGGCGCGGAACCTGTGTGGTCACAGAGACCGGGATGAGAACCGAGTTTGGCAAGATTGCCGCGATGGTGCAGACCGGGGAACGGGAGACGCCGCTTCAGAGACGGATGAAACAGCTTGCAAAGTACCTCGGCATCGGTGCGCTTGTGATCTGCACAGTCGTCTTCATCACAGGAACCCTGCAAGGCATTGCGGCAAACCAGATGTTTCTTGCATCAGTGAGCCTTGCTGTCGCCGCGGTCCCCGAGGGGCTGCCTGCTGTTGTCACGATCACACTTGCAATCGGCGTGCAGCGCATGGTCCGGAAGAACACAATCATGCGGAAATTGCAGGCTGTCGAGGCGCTCGGCTGCGCAACCGTGATCTGCACCGATAAGACCGGCACACTCACCGAAAACGAGATGACCGTGCGGAAGATCTCCGTGAACGGCGCATTAATCGAGGTTACGGGCGAGGGATACACGCCTTCCGGGAAGTTTATGTCGGGAGATGCTGAGATCGATTTTCCGCAATTGATCCTGAAAATAGGTACGCTGTGCAATGATTCGTCGCTTGCCCGATCTGATACAGGGAACTGGACTATTCTGGGTGACCCGACCGAAGGTGCGCTGGTGGTTGCGGCGGAAAAGGCGGGAATAAACAAGCAAGATCTTGCAAACAGGTATCCAAGAATTGCAGAGGTTCCGTTTGACTCGGATCGCAAGTTCATGACCACGATCCATGAGATCCGTGATCCTGATGGCGGTGGTGTTGGCGATCCCGCTCGTGGTGTTGGCGAGGATGTCTGGGCTGGTTCCGCCCGGCTGGTCTGTGTCAAGGGCGCACTCGACTCGATCCTTAAACTATGCAATTACATTTATAAAGACGGCGAGGTGGTAGAGATGGCGGCAGACGATCTCGATTCGATCAGCCGTCTCCATGAGGAAATGACCTCGGACGCGCTCAGGGTGCTCGCACTCGCATACAGGCTGCCTGATGGGGTGGATGCTACTACTGATACTAATACTAATGCCGATGCCAATACGGCGGAGGATCGTAATCACAAGTACGAACGCGATCTGGTATTTGCAGGCATGGCAGGCATGATCGATCCGCCGCGCCCCGGCGTCAAGGAAGCGATCGCCACCTGCAGGGAAGCTGGTATCGCCACGATCATGATCACAGGCGATCACAAGGAGACCGCGAGGGCAATTGCGCTCGATCTTGGCATCATCGGTGTCGAGCCGGTAGATCCAGCCAATCCCCACAATCCCCCCAACCCCACCAATACCCCCAACTCTACTAATCCAACCACTCCCGCCACCATGGAAAATTCAAGAGATCCGGAGTATCTGAAACAAATAGCGACCGGGGAAGATCTGGATGCAGGATCGGGTCAGGATGCGTACGTGTATGCAAGAACCTCGCCAGCTCACAAGGTGCAGATCATAAAAGCACTTCAGGACCAGGGCAACGTCGTGGCGATGACCGGCGACGGCGTGAATGACGCACCTGCGCTCAAGATAGCTGACATCGGGATCGCAATGGGAGTCACAGGAACGGACGTTGCAAAAGAGGCGTCTGACATGGTGCTTACGGATGATAACTTCGTTTCGATCGTACATGCAATCGAGGAAGGGCGCGGAATCTATGATAACATCAAGAAGTTCATCAGGTTCCAGTTGTCCACCAATGTCGGTGCGATTTTGCTGATCTTTGTCGGGCTGCTTGTGGGGATGCCGCTGCCGCTTGCGCCGATGCAGATACTTTTTGTCAACCTGCTGATGGACGGTCCGCCTGCACTCTCGCTCTCGATGGAGCCGTACCACCAGACCATGAACCGCCCGCCAAGAGACCCGCGGGAGCCGATAATCACAGGGGACGTGCTGAAATTTATCACAGGCGCAGGACTGTTGATGTTCATCGCCACCATCCTCGTGTTCTGGTATGCGCTGCAGATGCCCGGCTTGAAAGAAGACGTGGTAACGCACGCACGCACGCTTGCATTCACAACCTTCGTCTTCTTCCAGCTCTTTAATGCACTCAACTGCCGATCATCCCGGTATCCGCTGAACCGGATCGGGTTATTCTCGAACCGCTATCTGGTCGTTGCGGTTCTGTTGTGTGCCCTGTTACAGTTATGCATCTTGTACGTACCGTTTTTGCAGTTAATGTTTGGTACCGTTGCGCTGGGATTGTGGGACTGGGCAATTGTGCTTCCGGTCTCTGCAACGATCTTTCTGGTGGTTGAAGGGGTGAAAATAGCCAGGACGTCTACCCGCTCTTGAGTAAAAGCTCTCTGGTTTCGCTGTTTTATGCGGGTGAGGCGTCCGGGTGTGCTTCCGGCACGCACGAATTGCACAGAAATGGTTACCCACCCCTCCCCGAATCAGAAGATTGATAACACCCCCTCCCGATTACACACTTGCTGGTGCTGACATGAAGGAAGCCATGTTTTATGAGAAACTCGCCGATAACCGGGTTAAATGCCATCTATGCAACCATTTATGCGTGATCGGCGAGAACAAGCGCGGGATATGCGCAGTCAGGGAGAACCGGGACGGGGTGCTCCACAGCCTCGTGTACGGTAAGCTTGTGGCAAGTGGTGTCGATCCAATCGAGAAGAAGCCTC
Organism: Methanosarcinales archaeon; assembly: GCA_030594905.1. The sequence goes on along the minus strand of JAUVEF010000126.1, from coordinate 1,060 downwards.
TTTTCAATTTTCTCCCTGGTACGAGGTCGTTTTCGATAGCAACTGCCGGATGCAATCTCAGATGTCTCTGGTGCCAGAACTGGCATATCAGCCAGTTAAAGAGTGACCGGATGATACCTGGTGAGGACACGACTCCGGAGGCTGTGGTGGATATGGCAACCCGATATGGCTGCAAGACCATCGCCTACACCTACACCGAACCAACGATTTTCATCGAGTTTGCGCTTGACGTGATGAAACTCGCGCACAGGGCAGGGATCAAGAACGTGTTCGTCACGAACGGATACATGAGCGGCGAAGTTTTACGCGAGATCGCGCCATATCTTGATGCCGGCAACGTTGATCTCAAGGCGTTTAGCGATGAGACCTACAGAAAGATGTGCGGAGCTAAGCTTGCGCCCGTCCTTGATACCATCAGGTTATACAAGGAACTCGGCATCTGGCTTGAGGTGACCACACTGGTGGTATCGACTGTCAACGACACCGAAGAGGAGCTTCGAGAGATCGCAAGGTTCATCGCGGATGTCGGCGTCGAGATTCCGTGGCATATCTCCAGGTTCCATCCACAGTACATGTTTCCGGACGTGCCGCCGACCAAAATCGAAATTCTCCACCGGGCAAGAGAGATCGGCATCGAAGAGGGGTTAAGATATGTGTATGAAGGAAACATTCCCGGCACAGGAAATGAAAACACATACTGTTACAGGTGCAACAAGCTTCTGATCAAACGGTCCGGGTTTGACATTATTGAGAACCGGATCGTGAACGGTAAGTGCTGTAACTGCGGCGCGGAGATCGACGGGTTGTTATAGCGTCGTAGATTATTTTTTGTAACTGCCCTTCATATTCAGGGAGACCATACTACCCCTGCGTCATTGTTATACTTCACACTGGCACAAACCCAAGCTTTTTCAAATCAGTTGATATTAAATTTAAACTCGTGGGATTCGTTCAAACGCGTAATTCATGATAAAATCACGAATTCAGACGAATATCGCGAATTACACAAATCTACACCAACATAATCTATTTATCACACTTGAAAATTTGAATTATTCCG
>JAUVEF010000022.1 GCA_030594905.1 Methanosarcinales archaeon | reverse complement strand
ATCTCAAGTATTGCAGACTCCTGCATCTCGGTCAGGTAGTCCTGAGGATCGTCCTCATCCATCCCTGCAAGCATGATGTCGGCCATCTCGCGTGCACTCTCAATCGAGAGAATTGTCAGCACCGTGCCTGACAACTTGCCGGAAAAGCCCACATACGCGCCCACAATCGTGTCACCCGTCAGTTTCAAGATATCAGGGATGCTTTTGATTGTATCTACATGGACTGCGGAGACATCCATCTCGACAGCCATGCAGAGCATCTCAGAGAGCGACTCGACCACCATAGACGCGCTGTTATCGCCCAGCTCCTTTAATGACTCAAGATTTTCAAGTTCGACCATAATTACTCCAGACTATCAAACATCAGCTGCATCTTATCGGGATCCGGAAGCACCAGAATGTGGCAGTCGATATCCTGATCGGTGATGCGGATCGCGCTGTTGAAGACCACGGCAAAGTCCCCTTTCTCAGATGCCCGCGCAAGTGAGGCATCGATGATCGATGGGACATAGTCACATACATACGCAGGCGGCGTCTGGGTAAGCCCCACGCCAAATTCGTCCGCCCACACATCGATGAACGCTGATGTGATGATGTTTCCAATCTCCTCGACCGCTGACTGCTGCATTTCCGTTAGCACCTCGTCTCCGGCAGGTTCGTCGCCCATACCTGCCAGCATGATATCAGCAAGATTCTGGGCAGATGGAATCGAGAGCAGTGTCAGCACCGCCCCCGGAAGTTTGCCGGTGAACCGCACAAACAGCCCGATCATCGCATCGTCGGTTATGCCAATGGTCGCCGGGATCTGCTCGATCTCGGTCATGTTGACAGCCGAGACCTCCATCACCACTTCCGTGCCGGTCATCTCGGCGAGTGATTGAATCGCCCTCTCTGCGCTCTGATCCCCCAGCCGTTTCAGCCCTTTTAGGGTATTCATCCCGATCATGACTATTGACCCAGTAAGCTCTCGACTTCCTTGATGACGCTTGGTCCCTGGAATGGCTTAGTGATATAACCCCTGGCGCCGGCTTTGATCGCCGCCTTCACCTTCTCGTCCTGTCCGACAGAAGTGCACATGATGATCTTTGCGTCAGGATGTTTATTCGTGATGTTGCTCGTTGCAAGTATTCCGTCCATGTGCGGCATCACGATGTCCATCATCACGAGGTCGGGAGTCAACTGATCATACATCTCGACTGCCTCCACCCCGTTTTCGGCTTCTCCTACGATGTTGTGCGAAGCTGCAAGCACTTTCTTCAGGAGTGCCCGCATAAACTTCGAATCATCGACAAGCATTATGTTTGCGATACTAACCCCTCCATATTCCTTATATCTGCATTTTCTTGTTCACTATATTTCTACCTTTCGGCGTAAGTTTGACATCCTTCCGGAGGCGCACCAGTTCCACAAGCCCGTATGATATCAATTTGTCATAGATCAATTCGATCTGATCCACATCCAGCTCCTCCATGAATGTGGGCACCTCGAGGGCGGAGACGCCGGAATATAGCGCGACCAGTATCTCCTCCTCAGTCTCAGCGATCGTTGCATCAGACGACGAATCTGTTGCGCTGTCGCTTGCATGACTGGATATTACTCCCTGCTCGCGCAGGTGGTCATTGATGTACTCTATGAGTGAATTCTGAATTCCGGATAGTATGAATGTGTTATAAATATTTTCGCTGTCAGCGTGTTTGATATTTGCAATCTGCTTCACTTTCCCGCCGATATTCGGACTCTCGGTCTGCACCATCTCGATGTTATTCATCAGGATCTCGACGTTGCCAGCCTTGCGCTGGATGATCAGTTTGTCTGCCGCGCCACCAGGCGTCCACACAATGTTAAGGAGCCCCTGCACCCACTGGACGCCGTCCTTGATCACTCCGCCAACCTTTGCAGGGTGCAGAATATATACTGGCTTCTTGTTTAGCCGCAGGAACATAATGTACTTCTTCAGTTTCTTCAGTTGCTCAGGCTGCCCTGTGATCGCGACCGTTATCTCCTTGTTTTCGGAGACGTACGTGACCGCGATATAATCCGGAACCGATGTCCCGAGTTGTTTCTTTGGAATCTCCCTTCCAAGACTTGAGATCGCTGCAAGTGGGATGCCTTTCTTGTTGTTGCCCTGCATGAGCCAGATGCCACCATAGGTTAGCACAACCTTGCACGGCACCCACTTCGCCTGTGTGGCATACGCCTCTATGAAGAGGATTTTGCCATCCAGCCATGTAACGACTTTTTCTTCGCCCATATCACTTTCTATATATCCGTTCTTTATTGTTTACTGGTATAAATTTGTCTTTCGCCCCGCCGACCAGTGTCTCGGTCTTTCCCATGACAAAATGCCCGCCATCAACCAGTGATTTATAGAAATTTACGAATAACGTCTCTTGCAACTCCCTTGAGAAGTATATCACAACATTCCTACAGAATACCACATCCATCATCGTTTGTGGTCGGTCATTGATCAAGTCATGTTTCCTGAACGTGACCATCTGTCTGTTGGGCGCGATCACCTGATATTGCCCATCACCAGTTTTTTCGAAATACTTCGTCAGGTATGCACGCTTGACCCCTTTTAAGAGGTTTTGGTTGTATATCCCTTCGCGCCCCCTCTTCAGAGACGCGTCATCGATGTCTGTTGCAAGAAGCGTGATCTTGAAATCCTTGACCTTATGACCGAGTATCTGATCGAGCAGTATCGATATCGTGTACACCTCAGACCCATTGGAACATCCCGCACTCCATATACGCAAGCTGTTCTGATTTTTTTCCTGCTTTTCTTTGATGATCGATCTTAAAACGCTCTCGACTTCCTTGAACACACCAGCGTCCCGAAAAAACTCGGTGACATTGACAGTGAGTACGTCCAGCAGTACCTGATACTCATCCAAAACCGTATCGAGTACCTTTATATAATCATGGTAAGTCTTCACTCCTGTGGCGCGCATCCTGATGGCAAACCTTCGCTTCAGATATGGGTCCTTATACTGGTTGCAACTGAAGTGTTTGTCCTTGGATATCTTATTCTTTAATTTCTCGAAATCATCCATCTAAATCACCTTCGATCCTTTAGCAATTGTTTTTATGACGTATTTCCCATCATTGGTATGCAATTCAACTGTTCTTCCGTAATTCAAACCAACATCCTCTGAAAGCAGTCTGATCCCTTCCTGTTTCAGTTTCTCTTTTACTGCGGTGACGTTGTTATCACCGACTTGTAGAAAATAACTGCTGCTGCCCTTCGCGCAGGAGAACATGTGCGCCCCGCCCGCGATCTTGGCAGTTATATTTTTTTTAATGGCGTGTTTCTGGGTCATCATCCTAAGTGTCATATCGACCGCCGTATCCGCGTATTTCATCGGGTTGAGGTCAGCACCGTTGCTTTTGTTTGAGGTGCGTTTGCTGGTCGGGAGCATGATATGCGCAAGCCCGCCCACGCGAGTCGTTGCATCGTAGAGCGCTATGCCGACACACGACCCAAGCCCGATGGTGATCAGCACCCCTGGCTCAGCAGCCACCTTCAGATCAGCCATTCCCACTTTGATGATCTCTGGCATTCCAAAATCCTTCTTATTCTTTATTGTTGGGGTTTTCTTTCCATATTCGCTACAACATGGAGGCAACGTCCAGTATCATGATTACTTTACCGTCACCAAGGATTGTAGCACCAGCAAATCCTTTAACGCCAGAAAGCATTCCGCTTAATGACTTGATTGCGATCTCCTGCTGTCCAATCAGCGAATCCACCACCAATCCAACCTGCTGACCTCCGCGGTCCACTACCACAGCGGTAACTTCCTCGTGCCCGTTTTCAGAGATGTTCCCGAACAGATCATGCACCCACATAAGCGGCAGCACACGACCACGCAGCGTTATCAGTTTCTGCTGCCCCATCACCCGGATGCTGGCAGTCGGTACGGATATCGTTTCAAGAACGCTGCTGATCGGCACGGCATACACGTGCTGGGCGACCTCGACGAGCAGCGCCTGGATGATCGCCATTGTGAGTGGAAGTTTCAGTGTTACAGTTGTGCCAACGCCAACATCCGATTCAAGAGAGACGCTCCCGCCAAGAGCTTCGATGCTGGTCTTTACGACATCCATCCCGACACCTCTTCCGGAGATATCTGTGATCGCCTCTGCCGTGGAAAAGCCCGGCGCAAAGATTAGCATCAGCGCATTCTCGTCGCTCATCGCATCTGCTTCTTCCTGGCCTATAAGTCCCTTGCTGACAGCCTTTGCTCGCAGCTTATCAGGATCGATGCCACCACCATCATCAGCCACCTTAATGTCGACATGATTCTTTTCCCTGCGCGCGATCAGCCTGATGATCCCTCTTGGGGGTTTGCCTGCACTTTCCCGCACGTCTGCGGATTCGATGCCATGATCGACACAGTTTCGGATCAGGTGCACCAGCGGTTCCCCGATCTCATCAAGCACGGTCCGATCAAGCTCGATATCCCTGCCTTCGAGGACCACCTCGATCTCCTTATCCTTCTTCTTTGCCAGGTCCCGCACCATTCGCGGGAACCGGTTGAATATCTGATCGACAGGAACCATTCGCATCTGCATGACCTCATCACGCAGATCATTGGTCAGTCGGTCGATGTTTGACACCGTTTCATCAAGTTCTTTGATTTGATGGGTTGATTGAACCTCTAAAAGCCTGATTTTATTAATGACAAGCTCTCCAACCATGTTGACGAGCGCATCCAGCTTTTCGATGTTGACCCGCACGCTCTGCACGTTTCGCACGACATCTGGCTTTTTAGCACCTGACGCAGGTGTTTTCTGCACAGCCGGCACCGCTTCTGGCGTTGATTTGTCTTCTGATTCCGGGGTGCCTTCTGCTGCGGGTTCTGCCGCTGCTTCTGACACGGATTCAGCCGACTCGATTATTGCCGGTATTATGTCCACATTTGAAACCTCATTGACACGTCCAACCGACTCCTGGATCGCATCACCGTCTTCTTCGGTGCCAAAGATCACATCGAATCCCTGTCCAAATTCCCCATCCTCTATCGCCTCGGCGCCAGGTATGGTCGCAAGGATGTCGGCGTGGTCGCCGATGCACTTTAGCACCATCACCGCACGAACCGATTTAAGTGCGCAAGTATCTTCGAGGTCGATCCGCATTTTGAATACGGAAAGACCCTGGTTAATCGCATCATTCGCTATTTCCCGATCTTCTTCGCTGAGCAAAATTGTCTGCCCGATCCCGGGAGGTTTCTCGGGCACCCCTGCCGGTTCATGCTGCCCGGCTCCGGCAGGTTCTGCTGGCGCCGCCGATCCTGCCGGCACTCCAGCCCCCCCCTCTTCGGTCAGCAGACTGTCGAGCTTGTTCACCAGATCCGAAACATCGACACTGCTCGGCAAATCGGCATCAATCTCGTCAATCATACTCTCAAGCACGTCAAAACAATCGAATGTCGTATCCAGCACCACGGATGTTACGGCAGTCTTGCCATTCCTGATCGCATCGAGGACATTTTCCATCCGGTGCGTAAGTTTATTCAGCTCCATAAAGCCCATCGTCGCAGATGAACCTTTTAGAGTGTGTGCTGCTCGAAATATGTTATTCAGAAGATCCATATTGGACGTATCGTGTTCCAGATCAAGCAACGATTGATTTAGTATCTGTAAGTGTTCCCTTGCTTCATTTACAAACTCTTCCTTATACTCCGCCATATCCGTGTCCATTTCATAGCCCCCGTTTCAATGTTTTCGTTGATTATATTAACATTTCCGTAGTACCTCTGCCGGTATCTGTGACAGCGGTACAACCCGGTCCACGCATCCGGTCTTGTACGCTTCATGCGGCATGCCATATACTACGCAGGTTGCTTCGTCCTGTGCGATGGTGGCGCCGTTATTCTTCTTGATCATTTCAATGCCGGCTGCGCCATCGCGCCCCATTCCGGTCAGGATCACCCCAATCATCTTCGATTTGTAGACCTCGGATGCGGTGGTCATCATCGGATCGACAGCAGGTCGGACCCCGTGTATCTTTGGGTTCTTATTCATGTGAACCTTGCCATCCTTACCCACAGTCATGTGGTAATCGCCCGGAGCAAGTAGTGCAAGCCCTGGATCGAGTTTGTCCCCTGCACTTGCTTCCTTAACCCGGATCGCAGAAACTTCGTTCAGCCGCTCTGCAAACCTCGCCGTAAAATCAGCCGGCATGTGCTGCACGATCAGCATCGGCGGAGTGTCTGCTGGGAAGTGGGGGATAATCTCTGCAAGTGAAGCGGGACCTCCTGTGGACGTGCCAATCGCAATAATCTTCGTCGTTGAGCTGGGCGTATATTTCAGTGGTTTTGCTGGTGCGATCTTCTTCTTTGGCGTCAGCGTCCGGGGGTTTGACTGCGCTGCGGCTTTCACCTTCTCAAGCAATATGCTCTGCACCTTTCTCACGTCAAGCGAGACTGCTCCCGACGGTTTCTGCACATAGTCGATCGCACCACGGCTAAGCGCAGTCAGTGTGGCATCAGCACCCTTCTCTGTCAGTGTGCTGAGCATGACCACAGGCACTGGGCATTCCTTCATGATGTGCCCGAGTGCAGTGAGCCCATCCATACGCGGCATCTCGACATCCATCGTAACCACGTCCGGTTTCAATTCTTTTACTTTCTCGATGGCTTCGATTCCGTTTTTTGCGATACCGCAGACCTTGATGCGTGGATCAGACTCCAGCATATCCGACACAATCTTTCGCATGAACACCGAATCGTCTACAACCAGTACTTTCAAATACTCACCCCATTACTATATCATGCGTCCATTAATAAAAACCTTATCCGTGGGTGAGGTTGTGTATGTGTTTAAATACGGTGACCAAAACCACGAGATTTCACACGAGTGGGCGGCAGGAAAATTACCAGGAATTGTAGGAAGCTACACCCGACCTCTCGCATGCTCGATCACATGCCCGAGTTCTGCTGCAATTATCTTGATACCAAGTTTCACCGCGTTTGATGACCCTGGCATACAGAAGACCGCCCGCCCACGAACGACACCGGCGATGGCTCTTGTCAGCATCACAGCGTAACTAATCTCAGCCATACTCTCCGCACGGAATATCTCGCCAAATCCCGGCATTTCCTTGTCAAGGAGTAGTCTGATCGCCTCAATCGTAACGTCCCCCGGTGTAAGCCCGGTCCCACCTGTTGTGATGATGGCGTTAGCATCAGAATCCATCGCTTTTGCAAACCAGTTCTGGATCATGTCAATATCGTCAGAAAGTAGCGTGTATCGCACGGTGTGACCATCCCTCCTGAGCGCATCGATGATGATTGCTCCTGATGTATCATCCGTATCCGCGGGATCGGGGGCGCTTCCGTGCTTTTCGTATCGCGAGGAACTGATCGTTGCAACCTCGATCACGTACCCGCGCCGTGCGTGTTTCCTGTGCTCGTCAGATGGGTTCATGGCGTCCAATCGGCAGCCAACCGATAAATAGTATACGATTTTTTCACAAACGATTTTTTCACAAAAAATCGAGTAAAAACTGCCCTCCCGGGCGGGGCTGGTGATATACTTTTTCGTAAATAAAAACTATAATAAACCATCGATAAATACTGACGCTTCCCAACCCCTGAATCACCTCGTACGTGAATGCCAGCACTCACACCGGAAACGGCAGCCCGTCCAAACCATGCTTGGTAAAGTTCTTGATGATCTCATAGACATCGTCAAACTGGTCGATGCCGCGGTTGCGCATCTCATCGAGTATCCGCGCCCGCAGGAAGAGGTCGTCATAGATCTTTCGCGTGTCCTCATATCCCTGGATCTTCGCAATCTTGTCCTCGAGGATGAAACTGTTGTTAAGCCCTCTGAACGAGTGAAGATCAGTTTCAGGGTCCCACATGAAGACCGCTCTCGTGACAACGCCGCCCACATCCTCATAATACCCCTCGATCTCTTCGATTGAGAGACAGCGTCGCAGGAACTTTCCCTTCACGTAAACAGCCTGCAAAATCATTGCAACGTTTAAGTTATCGATAAACGTGACGGGAATGTTAATCGGGTCACCGGTAAGCCTCTGGATCATCTTCTTGACCGCTGACGCGTGAAACGTGGCGATTACCGGGTGACCGGTCTGCATCGCCTGAAACGCGGTCGCGCCCTCTGCGCCACGGATCTCGCCGACGATGATGTAATTCGGTCTCGATCTGAGTGCAGCTTTGAGGAGCAGGAATGTATCGACCCTCGAATCCTCGGGTCCCGATTCCCGCGTTATCAACCGCTGCCAGACGTCGTGTGGCGGCAGAACCTCTGGCGTGTCTTCGATGCTGTAGATCTTAGATTTTTCCTGGATAAAGGCGAGACACGCATTTAACATCGTCGTCTTCCCGGATGCAGTCTCGCCTGAGAAGAATATGCTCATCCCGTTCTCAAGACAGAGCCACAGATACGCAGCCATCTCGCTGCTGATGCCGCCCCAGTTGATCAACTGGATGATGCTTACTGACTCCTCGCTGAACTTCCGCATCGTAAAACTGCTGCCCGCGATGCTGATGTCCTCGCTGTAGATGATGTTGATCCGTGAGCCGTCGGGCAGCGCGCCGTCAGCGATCGGTGTGGACTCGCTCACAGGTCGCCCGATGCGCTCGCTCATGCTCCGCATCCAGTCGTCAAGATGCTTCTGGTCGCCGAAACCAAGATTGGTCTTGATCATGTCGTATTTTTTGTGGATGATGTAGATGTTGTTTACACCGATGCTGTGAATATCCTCAAGATACGGGTCCCTGATGACCGGTTCGATAGGACCAGACCCTACAATGTCCCGTTCAAGATAATACGCCATCTTGTTGAATTCCAACTGTGTGAGCTGGACCTTACGTGCGATCACCCCAAATCCGAGCTTTTCGGGAATGCTTTTTTTAGCGGTATCGGACTCGCCCGACCCACCTGCACCGACCACCACCGATTCGCCGAAGAGCTTTGAGATCTGCTCCCGAAGTTCGGTTTCTGATGCCGGAACCGGTTCATTCGGTGCTTTCTCAAGGATCAGGTCCTTCACCTCGTCAAGCTTTTCCCGCTCATGCGGCAACAGCACCGGCTCGATTGCGATGTAATCGACCTTAGCAGCCTTTTCCGTGCCATATAAATGAATAAAAACCGGGTCACCAACCGGAAGGAGGATATTTGGAAATGCGGGGAGGTCTCCTGAGAGTTTTGTCATAAATTCAGGAGTTGTGTTGGTCTCTTTGCTAAATTTAGCGATATATTCTTTCAGATGCGGATTTCGCTGCATTGCCATCTCAAATTCATTCATTTAACACACACTCCCCTCACGAAACTGCTGATATCTCGATGACCAGTCCGACATTCGGCTCTATCCGGAATCCGACCATCTGGGTCACCTGTCCTTTCGCGCCGGTGAACTTGTTGACAATAATCGTCCGTTTGATCTCATTTCCGGAGGCTTTGACATTCAACGATATGTAGATATCACTGGATGAATGCAATACCGCCATGATGTTCTCGTCCAACTGGTCCGGTTCAAGGGTGATAATAATGACCTTTCCGATCCCGTTTAGTTTCTTGAAGAAAGAGACGAGATCGAGCGTCTTTTCGGCATCTGCACTGTACCTGATCAACGCCGAGATCGTGTCGATTATGATCACGTCGTTCGCGAATAGCTCCTTTGCACCCATCAGGCGCTGCAAAAAGTCATTTCTGGTCTTTGCTGCCTGCACGAGTGGTATCACAGGAATAAACAGCAGTCGCCCCTTAAGCAGATGGCTTGCGATCGGATAATCGAGCGAATACATCTGGTTGATGAATCCTTTGGTGGTCTGCTGGGTTGAGACGAGGGTTACTGAGGTTCCGTTGTCCACCATGCCGTAACAGATCCGCTGGCTGATTGTGCTCTTGCCACCCCCGTTGCCACCCTCTATCACCACCAGCGATCCGGGCGGAAAGCCATCTCCAAGCTTACGGTTGAGTTCATCACGTTCGAGATAGAATGATTTTAATTCTGCCAAATTGGGTCACCTTTTATAATATGCTTCGTTCTCCGTCGTAGTAGCGTATCCGCAGCCGCTGATCCTCAAGACGGAGGGTCGGGGACCAGTATTCGATCAAAAATCCGATAATCGGGGTAACCTTGGTTTGTGCGCTGGCAAATTTGTTGACAAAGACTGTGTACATTATATCACCCATATCCAGCTTTTTTTTTGAGCACCAGATATACATCAGATGCTGATGAGAACATATTCATCACATCCGGATCGAGCACATCCTTGTCTATCGCAGGGACGATCGTCTTTCCGAAAGAAGCGGTCTTCTTGAAGAAATTTACCAGATCGATCGTTTTTTGCGCATATATGCTGTGCGATATCAGCGACGAAATCGTATCGATGATGATCACATCATTAGTGAACAGTGCTTTTGCCGCCATCAACCGCTGGATAAAGTTGGACCTTGGCTTTATCTCCGGTGTCAGCGGCAAAACCGGAATAAACAGCAGTCTGCCACGGGTCAGATGCTTTGCAATCGAGTAATCGAGTGCCTGCATCCGGAAGATGAACCCCTTCATTGTCAGTTGGGTGGATATGTCTGTTGCTGACACGTCGTTTTCCAGCAGCCCAGAGCAGATCCGCTGACCGGTGATGCTCTTATCACTACCACTCGTCCCTTCTGCCAGTACCAGTGACCCGCCGGGAAATCCACCCCCGAGTTTCTGGTTCA
>JAUVEF010000202.1 GCA_030594905.1 Methanosarcinales archaeon | reverse complement strand
GGCAAACGTTATCTATGGTGCCTGCCATCATTTCAATAATGTTTGTAATACCACATAAATGTTGTGGTTTCAAAGCGGTTTGAAATAGATTGGAGATGTTTAAAATCACAGGCGAGATTGAGATACCAGGTTCGATCAGGTGTGAACTGGCGGAGAAAGGCGGAATCGCGGGAATCGCGGGATTGCTACCCGAGGATCGGAAGATCAGGGCTATTGTATCGGTTGCACGTGCGCTATCGGATCCTGTGCGGGTCAAGGTGATCTTTGCACTCTCGGTGCAGCCGATGTGCGTCTGTCTGCTTGTTGCGATGACCGGGTATGCGTACTCGAAGATGTCATACCATCTCTCGGTGCTAAAGGAGAGCGATCTCGTGTGTTCGCGGCAGGAGGGAAATTACCTGATCTATTATCCGACCGATCTTTGCAGGAAAGTCGTGGAAGGGTTTGAAGACTGGTGATTCAACCGCCGCTGCGTTGCTGGCAGCTCCCATAATTGAGGCATTGGATCCGTTTGATCTCGATTGCAGATGTTGCTCAGGTTCACTCAATGTCCGGAATCACCTGACCCGCATTCACAGTTCAGTCCGCACAAAGTCGCATCTTCTCTCACTTTTATGCATATCTCGCATATCCTTGATGCCGGGTTATCGTGATTGCCTGCAGCGATATCGTTTGCAAGATCGCGTATGGCATTCATGACATCCTCTTGAAATTCAATCTTAGAGCCTCTTTTGTTGGATACGTACTGTGAGACTGCCGCTTGTGTGATTCCAAGTATTTCTGAGATCTTTTTTTGGGACATTACCTTTGCAAGTTCCTTTGACAGCTCGGATCTTATGGCAGGAAGCACATACCAGACCACGTTTTCGCAGGGAAATTTCATGTTACAATCACAACCTTTATGTACTTAACAATTGTTAAGTTAGTCTGCACACATATATAAAATGAAGTGTTTGCCATTCCGAGAACCTCAGAACAGATCTCGAATGTCGCGCTGAAACAGAGGAATGGTGAATAGTGAATTGTGGATGGTGAATTGTGAATGAAACTAAAATCACGCATAAAAAAGTATAAAAAGGATACACATCGCGCAGTTTCACCAGAGGATACATTATCCCGCATAGAATCGAAGATGCGGGTAGCTGGCATAACGAGGGTTGCTGACATAACAAACCTTGATCGAATTGGAATACCGGTCTTCTCAAGTATCCGACCAACCGCAGAAGGTGGTGCGATCTCTGTTTACAACGGAAAGGGTGCAACACCGGTAGAGGCTAAAGTCTCGGCGATGATGGAAGGTATCGAGCGCTATTCGGCAGAGGTTCATGACCGGGAACTTGTGACCGGGAAATTTTCGGAACTTAGCAGGAGCGAGAATGCTCTTGATCCGGATGAATTGATCCTGCCGGAACACTCAAATCACGATCAGAGCATTCCATGGGTCACCGGCCATGATATAATGAATGACGAGGCTATATTCGTGCCTGCAAGTGCTGTATTTCATCCACTCTCTGATAGCCATACGCAGATCTTCCGGACGAACACGAACGGCTTGGCATCCGGAAATGAGATCGAAGAGGCGATATTTCACGGGCTTTCGGAGGTGATCGAGAGGGATGCGTGGTCCCTCGTTGAAAAATCCAGAAATACCGGTCCAACAGTAACAAATCTTGGAAATGGGCTGATTGGTGATCTTTTGAGTAAATTTGCGGATGCCGAGGTTTCGGTGCACATCAAGGATCTGACGAGCGATGTAGGTATCCCGACGTATGCTGCTGTTTCGGACGATATCCGGCTGAAAGATCCTGCGCTACTGACGATCGGGATGGGGACGCATACGAATGCTCATGTTGCGATACTGAGGGCGATAACCGAGGTTGCCCAGAGCAGGCTGACCCAGATACACGGCGCAAGAGAAGACACCACAGTTGCGGAGTTTCGAAAAAAGATCGGCTATGAACGGACAAAGAGGATTAACAGGCACTGGTTTGATATATCCGATGAAAAAGACTTTGATGGTGCCACATCATTTGATAGCGATGATTTTCTGGATGATATAGGATATATGATCAATAATCTTAAGGGCGCTGGTCTTAACCGTGTGATTGTTGTGAACCTGACGAGAGATGAGACCTGCGTCCCTGTTGTCAGGGTGATCGTTCCGGGACTTGAGGTCCATGCGATGGATTCTGAGCGGATCGGGGTGCGGTGCAAAAATGAGATCAAGATCAAAAATCGTCGTATTCATAGGACCAAGTCTCGATAAAGAGATCGCCGAGAGCGTTCTCGATGCGGAATACATGCCACCTGCAAAGAGAGGGGACCTCTCAAAAGCGGCTAATGACGGTGCAGAGACCATAGTGCTCATAGACGGCGTATTCTTCCAGGATTGCGCGGTAGCTCACCGGGAGATACTCTATGCTCTGAAAAAGGGGATCAGAGTGGTTGGATCATCGAGTATGGGTGCTCTCAGAGCCGCTGAACTGGATCTGTATGGCATGGAGGGGGTTGGGAAGATATACGAGCTATATAAGAATGGGAAACTGGTGTCAGA
>JAUVEF010000019.1 GCA_030594905.1 Methanosarcinales archaeon | reverse complement strand
GTGGACGTGGCACGAATTTTTCTATTTCCAATTACCTATCTTAAATTAGGACATTACCGATTCTTGTGAGGGGGTGTTTCGCAACAAGTCTAATATTCTGTGGAAGACCGTGATCGAAGACCTTCCTCCTTTGGTCGATGAGCTTGAAAAGATCGTGGAGGTGGAATGAGTGACCAGAGCACAGATATACCTGCCCAGAGAAAAGATCGCTGAATTCTGCGAGAAGTGGCAGATATGCAATTTCGCCTTCTTCGGCTCGGTCTTGCGTGACGGCTTCCGACCTGATAGCGATATAGACGTACTCGTCACCTTCGAGGAAGATGCAAGACACACGTTATTCGATCTAGTCCACATGCAGGACGAACTCAAGCAAATCTTTGGACGTGATGTTGATATAGTCAGCCGCCGGGGCATCGAATCAAGCCGCAATCACATTCGCAGGGATGCTATCCTAAATTCAGCCGCGGCAATCTATGCAGCGTGATCGAGAATACTTAACAGACATTTTGGAAGCGGCAAAAATCGCTTCGGATTATGTCAGTGGGATGGACAAAAACGAGTTCTTGGGCGACCTTCAGTGTCAGGACGCCGTAATCTGCAGGCTGGAGATAATGGGGGGGGCTGCCCGCCGGATATTGGTTAAGACCCATGAAAATTATCCTGATTTGCCATGGAGCGATCTGATTGGCATGCGCAATATCATGGTACATGAATATGATGCCGTTGATCTGTACATCGTCTGGGAAACCGTCCATTGCGATTTACCGCCGCTCATTGATGTCATAGAAAATATTCTTGAAAAGTCGGTGGTGAAATGATATTCGGAAGAATGCCTGTATCCTGTGGAGTGCGCGATAACCACCGCATCGAAAGTCCAAATACCGTGAAGACAGAGGTGTAACAATGATAGTCTCACACATTACCCTGAAAAACTGGCGCAATTTCCAATCGGTTGATGTCGATATGGGCAACCGTGTTTTTCTGGTTGGTCCCAACGCTTCGGGTAAATCAAACTTTCTTGACGTGTTTCGCTTTCTGCGAGACATCACCAATCCGGGTGGTGGTTTACAGAAAGCTAGCAGTGATCGTGGAGGGATACCCAAAATACGCTGTCTTGCAGCACGCCGTGAGTCCGATGTTGAGATAGAGGTCTCCCTTGCAGAAACCGCTGCCAAAGATGTGTCGTGGAGATACGCCATTGGAATCAAGCAGGAGGCTCGGGGTTCTCGTAATACATACCTTACTTATGAAAGGGTGTGGGAAGGGGATCAGCAGATACTCAACCGCCCCGATCAGGGGGATGAGCAAGACCAATTACGCCTCACCCAGACAAATCTCGAGCAGGTCAGCCTCAATCAGAATTTTAGGGACATCTCCAAGTTTTTTGATTCTGTTCAGTACTTGCACCTTATTCCACAACTCATCCGCTACCCCGGCGCATTTCCCGGACCCGGGATTCCCAGAGACCCTTACGGACAAAACTTTCTGGTGCGTGTTGCCAAAACAAATGCGAGAACTCGTGGGTCGCGCTTGAAAAAGATCGAAGGAGCGTTGCGTGTAGTGGTTCCACAACTGCGGCATCTCACCGACATTAAGGATGAGTCGGGCATCCCACATCTGGAAGCAACTTATGAACACTGGAGACCCAAAGGAGCTAAGCAACGCGAAGATCAGTTTTCTGATGGGACTTTGCGGTTAATCGGCTTACTCTGGGCTCTGTTGGAAGGGGATTCCTTATTGTTGCTGGAGGAACCTGAACTATCGTTGAACTCCGGGATCGTCAGTAAACTACCGGCTTTGATGCATCGGTTACAGCAACAGACAAGATACCGACCGAAGAGGCAGATGATGCTCAGTACACACAGTGCAGATTTGTTGTCCGATAAAGGGATCGGTGGCGAGGAGGTCTTGATCCTTTCACCGGGTGCAGAAGGAACCGCTGTTAATGTGGCTTCCTCGTTCCGGGAAATCCGTGGTTTGCTGGAAGGGGGACTCTCCGTAGCCGATGCGGTTCTCCCGAGAACAGCGCGTCAGATGGAACTCGGAGATTTTTGAATGAGTTTACTCATCCCCATCAACCTTGCTGTCGAAGATGATTTGAGCGAAGCCGTTCTCATAAAAATACTTCATAACCGGTATGTGGTGGGCAACTGTTACAAGCGAGGTGGTTTTGGTTATCTCAAAAAGAACATTGCCGGATTTAATAATGCTGCAAAAAGCATGCCCTTCTTGGTACTGACCGACCTTGACTTGGGCGAGTGCGCACCAACACTCCTGAAAGAATGGCTGTTGGCTCCCGGTCATCACAATCTGCTCTTTCGTGTGGCGGTGCGGGAGGTCGAGTCCTGGGTTCTTGCAGATCGTGGTCGTTTCGCCAAGTTCATTGGTATTCGGAAGACTCTGGTTCCCACGCATGTTGATCGAATCGATAACCCCAAGGAATGCTTAGTCAATCTTACCAGAAAATCACGCAAACGTAATTTACGTGAAGATATCGTTCCAACCGAAGGAAGCACGGCAAAACAAGGTCCGGACTACAATGGGCGTTTGATATCTTTTGTCGAAGAATTCTGGAATCCTCATGAAGCCATGCACAATTCGCCCAGTTTGGAGCGGACAATAAAAGCTGTGGAAAATTTTCAACCGGAGTGGGATCTGGGATATGATGTCTAATTTAATAAAAACAGAGAAATGAATATGCGGTAGAAGAGTGACCAGAGTACAGATGAAGGCGCTCCAGTAGGGACCACTTCCTGATGCGTGTGTTGGGGCTGCTTGTCCGTTTCATGATGGTGCGCCGATGATTGCTGGTGACCAGAACTCAAATCCACTTGAGTCGAGTTCCAGTTTATTTTTTAAGAAGAGTTAAATATTAGTCAACCGTCACCAAGGACTATGAGTCTTGTAAGAGATGCGCAGAACGGAACCGTAACAGAAGAGATGAAGACGGTAGCGATTGTTGAAGGCGTTGACCCGGAATTCGTACGTAAAGGAGTTGCAAGCGGAAGAATCGTGATCCCGATAAGTCCGTATCGAGAGACCCGGGAGTGCGGCATCGGCAAAGGGATGCGCACCAAGGTGAACGCGTCGGTGGGCACGTCATCTGACATCGTGGACATCGATCTTGAGGTCGAGAAGGCGAAGATGGCGGAGAAGGCAGGCGCCGACAGCCTGATGGAACTCTCAACAGGCGGCGATCTCGTCGAGGTCAGAAAACGGGTGATTGCAGCAACACCTCTCTCTGTAGGGAGTGTTCCGCTGTATCAGGCGTTCATCGAGGCGATCGAGAAGGACGGCGCAGTCGTGAACATGAACCCGGACGACCTGTTCCGGATAACCGCGGAGCAGGCAAAGCTCGGAACAAACTTTATGGCGATCCACACGGGGATTAACCTTCTGACAGTCGAGCGGCTGAAGAACCAGGGCAGATACGGTGGGCTCTGCTCGAGAGGTGGCGCATTCATGACCGCGTGGATGCTGCACAATGAGAAGGAAAATCCCCTTTACAGCGAATTTGATTACCTTCTTGAGATCATGAACGAGCACGAGGTCACGCTCTCGATGGGAAACGGCATGAGAGCAGGCGCTGTTCATGATGCAACTGACCGTGCAGGGATTCAGGAACTGATCATGCATGCGGAACTGGGCGACCGGGCGCATGAGGCGGGCGTTCAGGTGATAATCGAGGGTCCGGGTCACGTCCCGATAAACGAGATCGATACGAACGTAACCCTGATGAAGAGCCTGACAGGCGAAAAGCCGTTCTACATGTTAGGACCGCTCGTTACCGATATTGCGCCCGGCTACGATCACATCGTAACCGCAATAGGCGGCGCAATCTCCAGTTCCTGCGGAGCCGACTTCCTCTGCTATGTGACGCCCGCAGAGCATCTCGCACTCCCCAACGTTGAGGACGTCTACGAAGGCGTGATGGCTTCACGGATCGCTGCTCACGTCGGTGACATGATCAAGTACGGCGATCGTGCAATGGACTGGGATCTTGATATGGCACGAGCACGACGCGATCTGGACTGGGGCAGGCAGTACGAGGTTGCAATCGATGAGGAACGTGCACGGGAGATCAGAAACAGCAGGCTTCCCGAGGACACTGAGGCATGTACGATGTGTGGAGACTTCTGTGCGCTCAAGATCGTGAAGGAGAACTTCAACTTCGATCGGTGAGGCAAATCGGAAGGGTGAATCGGTGAGATTGAGTTTGTGGGCGGGGAGTTTGGGTTTCGTGTGTGATATAGTTATGTTGGATGTTGCCCTGTCTGATGTCTGCTGGATATATCATTTAGTCATTAGCAGTAGTACATAATTCCAGAATAATATCTCCCCCACACGGCGATCAAACATAGGTGCAAATCAACAGTTCATGTATCCAATGGCTTTGTTTGTCTTATTAAGTGGTTGCACAATCCACTGTTTCGTGCATCAAGTGCCTTGCCGGGGTATACCCCCGTACTGTCTCGATGCTATATTGTTATTATGTTATAATACACTAGTATCTGGCAGCAATCCGACAGGTTTATATGAGTCAGATTCCTTCTATACATGCCAACCGCTTTGCAGGGGGTTCCCTGCCCCTGAAATATAACAACGGTGTTTTGCCATGCCCCTAACGACGATTGATCAATTGAACGCAATTCTTGCTGACGTCAGTTCCCGCGTTGAATATATACGAGGAATTGTCATATCATCCGCAGACGGTCTTAAGATCGCTGACCGATTTCGTGACCACTCTTACGATACACAGGTCGCACATGCGATCAACGCATCACTTGTGGGGATGGCGAACAGATCGGTTCATAACCTTGGCTTGCCCATGTTTGATCATGCCACAATTCATACCGGCGAAGGTATTATTGTCGTGTTCAATCTGAATGACGCTTCGTTGCTGGCGATGCTTGATCCTGGTGCCAACGTTGGGCTGGTGATGATCGAACTGCAACATGTTGCCGAACAGGTCAAAAAGGTTATGAGGTTATAGGATGATATCAAATAGCATGAAATGGAATGATACCGTCAACATCCCGATATATCCGAGGGCTGATGATCTGGTGTTGCTGATGAATTCACTCGTTGACGTGATTGGCAAGGGGAGTGAGGGGATACTGTACAATTTTGGAAAACAGCTTGCGGAAAAATACTACAGCCGGATGAACATACCAGAGGGTCTTGATCAGGATGCCATCTTCAAGAATATTCTGAGCAGCATGATGTTTTCTGACTGGTTCACAAAGATGGAGATTGCGAGAGACGACGGATTTGTGGTGACACTGCGCGCAGTCTTCGAGCTAAACGCCGATGAGGATAACTGTAACTTCATTCGTGGCTTTCTTGCAGGTTTATCTTCAAGTATCTACCACACCACATATCTTTGCAAGGAAAAACGTAATCCTGAAGAGATATGCGTATTCACACTGATTGAACGGTAACCTTTTTATGGTTGCAACCAGAGATGCGGTGAGTGATGCCACATGAGACGAAAAAGAAATTCTGACGATGCACCTATCGATTTCGACATTTTTGATGAGATGATCGAAGATTTGATCGAACAGATCGGAGATATTGACAATATCGCCCCTGCGATGTATGGTTTTTCCATAACAAAGCGTCCGGGGGAGGCGCCCGAGGTTCTTGAGTTTGGGTGTTGTCCTGTGGCGGCAGACACTCAGGAGTATCCGGGGCGAAGACCGCTGCTTGAGGTATTTGAGACGGATGATTGTGTGCATGTGGTTGCAGAGCTGGCTGATGTCGAAAAGGAAGATATATCCCTCGATGCGACCGAAAGCACACTCACGATACGGGTGAAAATCGAAGACCAAACACACAAAGAGACTGTAGACCTTCCTGCGAGAGTTGACCCGACAAGCGCTGCTGCAAGCTGCCGCAACGGCATCCTCGAAGTCACTCTCACGCGAGTAGGGGAATTAAAGACCCCAATAAAAATAACATGACTGATGGTGGGGGGGTTTGCGGCGATGTCTGCGTGCTTGTGCCAACGCTCAATGAGGCTGAGACGATCTCTGACCTCGTGAAGAATTTTGTGTCAGCAGGTTACCGGGTGCTGGTGATCGATGGGCACAGCACTGATGATACCCGTAAGATTGCCGCAAGCGCTGGTGCAGAGATAATCGTCCAGACCGGAAAAGGCAAGGGTCAGGCGGTCCAGCAGGCGTTTGCCACGATCAATGACAAATATCTGGTAATGATCGATGGCGATGGTACGTACCTGCCAGGCGAGATTGATGTGGTGCTTAAACCGGTGCTTACCGGTCAGGCAGATCACGTCATCGGAGATCGACTCGCCAATTTCTCGCCAGGCGCATTTACAAAACTCAATTTAATCGGAAATAAAATTATTAACCGGATGTTCGGGCTTATTTATGGCGGGTCGCTAAAGGATATCCTGTCAGGATACCGTGCTTTCAATAAAAATGCGTATAAATGGATCGAACTGGATGCCACTGGTTTTGAGGTCGAGACTGAGATCACAGTCGAGTGCGTCAAGAAGGATTTAAGGATTGTTGAGGTTCCGATCACATACTTGCCAAGACGAAAAGGTGCTGCGACGAAGCTAAACCCGGTCATGGACGGGGCAAGGATCGGGATGACCATATTCAAGCTTGCAAAGCTGCACAATCCAATGATCTACTTTGGAATGCTCGGAATGCTGTTCATGGTCTCAGGCATCGGGGTCGGCATCTACGTGGTGAACGAGTGGTTCCACAACATTACGCATGTCCCGCTCACGATTCTGGCAACGCTGCTCGTCATCGCCGGACTCCAGTTGTTCATATTTGGTTCGATCGCAAACATGATCGTTGCGCTGCATTACAAGACTGTGCGGGAGATCAGGCGCAACATTATAGGAAAAGGGTAAAGGGTAGCACCTCACCAACTCTCCTTATCTGACTGCTACTGCTGAATCACCCCGGCAGTGCAGGTGCGAATAGATACGGAAAGCAGCCGCCCGGATATTATTCTGTGGTACCCATCGGTAGATCGCTTGAGAAGCAGCAGGACGCCGCAATCCTCCCTGACGATGGTAACCGGGAACATTGTCGGGTATTCGTGCACATCCGGCGTTGACCTGAGCAGTGGCACATTGTAGGTGATCTGTGGTACGCCCGCAAACGCCGTGAATTCAGAGTAATACGTCTCAGACCGGCTTGTACTGCACATCATAAGATCTGGTCACGGTTGTTTTGTTATTTGACCTGACTGTCATGTTGTTTCTACCGCAGTTCAGCGAATCGATCGGTTGATCCTGCCTGTTTACGGAATAAGCCACGTTGTTGATGATTACTCCGGTGTCTGCATCATAGTTGCTCAGATGCATCATCTGCTCCAGAGGATCAAGATCATCTTCTATGTGAAACATCAGTTCCGCTGTGTCGTAGCAGACAAGAGTGCATTTTGCCGGTTGGGTATTCAAGATAGCCGATGAGAACCACAAGCCCAATCATGCGCATAGAAGGATCAGGTTACTGATCGCAACAACCCCCGCGTTCGACTATAGTTATTTATTCTTATATCGCACAACCTATTAGTACATTAGTACATTACCACATTAGCATATTACCATATCCGCACGTAGCCCCATAGGGTAGTGGCCAATCCTGCGGGCCCTTGGAGCCTGTGACCGCGGTTCGAATCCGCGTGGGGCTATCAGCGATATGATTATATGCGGGTACAATGTAATATCGCATGAGTGATCGACATGTTATCGGTGAATGAGGCTGCGGTTGATGTTGTGGATGAGATGATCTGCTGGAGCGAAGAGTTAAAGATCAAGGTGCATACGCTCGACAACGGGTCAACGGTCGTTGACTGTGGAATCGAAGTTTCGGGAAGCTACGAAGCTGGTTTACGATTCATCGAGGCATGTATGGGCGGTCTTGGAACTGCGTCGCTTGGTGTGCGCCGGATTGGCAATCTGCCTCTTGCGTTCGTCGATGTCGCTACCGACCATTCATCCATAGCGTGTCTCGGTGCACAGACTGCAGGCTGGCAGATCGGTGTCGGAGAATATGTTGCGATGGGTTCGGGACCTGCGCGTGCACTTGCGCGGAAACCGACCGAGATGTTTGACCGGATAGCGTATCACGACGATGCCGAGTGCGCGGTCATCGCACTGGAGTCAGACAAACTCCCTGATGAAGAGGTTATGCAGTTCATCGCAGACGAGTGCAAGGTTGATGTTGATGAGGTTGTTGCGCTGGTTGCGCCGACCACATGCCTTGTTGGCTCGGTTCAGGTAGCAGGGCGGGTGATCGAGACCGGGATTCGCAGGTTGCACGAACTTGGGTTTGATACAAGGAATATTCAACATGCCACAGGGACTGCGCCGATTGCTCCGGTGATGCTCGATGAGATGCGTGCAATAGGCTCAACAAACGACAGCATCATATACTACGGATCGGTGGTGCTCACCACCAGGGGCTTTGACGAGGAAATATTCAAACAGGTACCTTCCAAAGTCGCAGAGAACTATGGCAAGCCGTTTTACAAGACGTTTGAGGCTGCGGGATATGACTTTTGCAACATCGATACAGCTATCTTTGCGCCAGCCGAGATCACGGTAAGTGACCTTGATGCCGGAAAGACCTACCACACGGGCTATTTGAACGAGGAAGTGACCCTCGAATCTTATGGGATCCGTGGGATATAATTAAGTGATTATAAATAATTATTAAGGAGTTATTATGTTTCCAACAAAGAAAGTCCAATCAATGATCGGCTCAAGGGTACAGGTCGAGATGAAGGGCGACGAGCAGCTGCTCGAAGGTATGCTTGAGAGCGTGGATGACTATCTGAACCTGCATCTGCTTGATACCGTAGAAATCGTTGACGGGGAACAGATGCGTTCACTGGGGCAGGTCGTTCTTCGCGGCAACAACATCATTCTGATCATTCCGGTTGAATAGGAGGCAAACGGCAGATGGAGGCGATCGAGGAACAGGCACTGGATCTGATACGCCGAAACACAGATGGCGTTTTTCAGAGCCGGATATGGAAGGAATTGGGCATCAACAGCAGGCAGTGCTCGCGTGCCATCCGCAAGCTGCTGGACGAAGGTCTGGTAGGACGCGAGTCTGTGGTGACCGGTGGCGTGCGGACCTACAAAATCAACTACTGTGGCGAGGTTGGTGGCGGCGTCAATAAATATGAACTGATGACTGCAGGGAATACCTTTGACCCATGTGCTGGTTGTATCGACGATTGCACCCCCACTAGATGCACCTCGCTTAATAGGTGGATCCGGGCGCTGGATG
The DNA here is from genome assembly GCA_030594905.1 of Methanosarcinales archaeon. Next base: position 2,516 of record JAUVEF010000019.1, on the reverse strand, counting down.
TGGAATCGTGAGCGAGATTACCGCTGGTGTGTACGGCATCGTGGCGGTAGTCACACTGGTATTTGCGTTCTGGGCGGTTATGCTGATAGACTGCCTGAAACGCCCGAACGACAAATTCCACACCGAAATGGCGAATGCGAAGTCTATGTGGACGAAGCTGCTCATCGTGGGCGTGCCTTGGTGTGGGGTTGTGTACTTTATCAGCGTTAAGAATAAGGATTGAAGGAACCATTGGGGGCGGTGCTGGTTGCAAGACCATGGCATGACGCGGGTGGTGTTGCGAAGAGTGGATCAGACCACTCAATCAGACCAAACACGGCACGAAAAGACATGCCGGGAGACATAAAAGGGGTATAATATGAAACACATAAAAACGATAACACTCGTACTTGTCCTTGCGATTGCAATAGCATTTAGCGGTTGCGTGGATTCCAATTCCGGAGATTCCACTGAAGCTTCCAATAGTGTGTCTGCTGGAGATCATGCGGATGAACCGGGCAGCGCCGTTGACACAGCGGATACTGCCGCACACTATCTCGATCTGATCGATGTAGACTCGATGCATTATAAGGCAACGGCATTTGGCGCTGATAATGATGATGTCTTGATCGAGGAATGGCGCAAGAAATCAGGAGACCTTTGGCTATTCAAACTCGTGGTGAGCGATAATCAGGCGCTTGATTCGGATATTATCATTTTGCAAAACGCAGACGGGTTATACATGATTGGAGATGATGGCATCGCAGTCAAGTCCATGGAAAGCTCCAATGACAACATCGGTTTCATGAACCCGTTCGGGGGTTATGGCTATTACGGCGACGATTCCGCGTGGGATGATACATGGATTGTAGACCAAGATGCCGCGTACCTGGGTCGCAAAGCGATCAAACTGGATTATGGTAAATTGTGGCAGCTCCAACATGCACTCGGAAACGAAGATCTCTCTCCGGAAAAAGCCGACCTCATCGTGGACAAGGAGACCGGGTTTGCGCTGCTGATTGACTGGAAATGGTCGCACGATGGCGAAACCGAAGGCATGCGCTATGAAGTCACCGCGTTTGAGGTGAACGAAAACATTCCTGACGGCACGTTTGACGTTCCGGAGAACACTGAGATACTGGATATCGCCGCGCTTGGTGAGATTGGCGATGGCGAGCTACCCCCTGGAGTGCCCCCGATACCATCATTTCCCGAGTGATTAGCGACAACGATTCCGCATGTGGTGGAAAAGTGGGTTGCCATACAATTTGGCAGCCCGAATTCTTTTTTTTATACCCCCGCAAGTGTAATTTGAAACTTTCGCATTTCAAACCCCATTTCAGAGGAGGATATTTTCAATACAGAATGATTTCATCACGAATTACACGAATCTGTATGGCAATGGCTACCATATTCGCGTCATTCGTGTTTAAGACCTGCATATATATTCACCGATGTTACCTCCAAACCTATTAGACTATTTATACATCGCTGGGAATTACAAAAACGGATGCAGTTTAGTATATTACCCTTAGGCGGTACGGGGTACTCAAGCTCCGGTCCGCGGAAGTCCGCGTCTTTGCCCCTAATCCCGATCCATCCGCAAAACCTTGACCCCTGCCTCTTCAAAGAACTCAAGCGCACGAGAGTCCGGGTATGCATGCGTAAAAACCACACGGATGATGTTTGCGTTGATGATCATCTTTGCACAGAGCACGCACGGCTGGTGGGTGCAGTAGATCGTTGTCCCCCTGGTGCTCACGCCGTGCAGCGCAGCCTGGATGATCGCGTTCTGCTCGGCATGAACCGCCCGGCAGACCTCGTGCATCGTTCCTGACTCGATATTCTCCTGATCCCTTATGCAGCCAATATCGAGACAGTGCGCAAGGTTCCGGGGTGCGCCGTTGTAGCCTGTTGCTATAATACGCTTGTCACGCACGATCACCGCGCCTACGCAGTTTCGCAGGCAGGTCGCTCTGGTCGCAACGACTTCTGCGATATTCATGAAGTATTCGTCAAGGGTGGGTCTCATAGTGTGGGTGAATAACGTGCATTGACCTAATAGTCTCTTTGAGTTTGCATAAATGCAGAATATTTTTATGTACTTGATAAGGTGATTCCATTATAAACAATTTTAATGATTTCTTCCCCCTTCTGCAAGTTCCCTATTCTTTTTAGCAGGTTTATATCCTGGATCGATCTCCAATACTTTGTCATAGCATCTGATCGCCTCATCATATCTTTCCAAATTAGCCAAAGCAATTCCTTTGTTGTTCCACGCATAGGTATCCTCTTGATTTATCTCCAATGCTTTATCATAGCATCTGATCACCTCATCATATCTTCCCAACTTATCCAAAGCGATTCCTTTGAAATACCACGCATAGGTATCCTCTTGATTTATCTCCAATGCTTTATCATAACATCTGATCGCCTCATCATATCTTTCTAACTTATCCAAAGCGATTCCTTTGTTGTTCCACGCATAGGTATCCTCTTGATTTATCTCCAATGCTTTATCATAACATCTGATCGCC
>JAUVEF010000016.1 GCA_030594905.1 Methanosarcinales archaeon | reverse complement strand
GAGCGGTGCATATACGATTGCACGTTCTGCCCGGTCCCGAAGCTTGCAGGCAGAACCAAATCTCGTGATGAGGTCCTGAAGATGGTTGCTGATGCATACGCTACAGGAAACATGCGTGCAATCTCCATCACATCTGGAATTGAGCATTCCCCTGAGGAAGAGGTTGCGCGGGCTGCCAGTATTGTGAAATCACTTGTAAGATATAATGTTCCGATCGGCGTCTCAGTATACCCAACCGTGGACTCATCCATGATCTTAAAAGAAGCAGGAACCATTGAAATCAAATACAACGTTGAAACAATGGATCGAAACATATTTAAGCGTGCATGTACCGATATGGACCTTGATTTTGTGCTTGAATCGCTTGAGGATGCTGTTAGGGTATTTGGCAGGAACCGGGTCTACTCAAATTTCATCATTGGTCTTGGGGAATCCGATAAAACCGTGGAAAAATGTGTGCGGGTGCTTGCAGAACTTGGAGTGATCCCGATCCTCCGCGCGCTTGTCCTGCATCCGCTTCGCCCGGACCTTGCAGACGTCTGCCCGGGTGCTGCGCGCCCGAGCGCAGAGCGATTGCTTATGCTGGCAAGATTCGAGCGGAAGGTGCTGGATGATTGTGGGCTTAACGCCAGCCTCTCAGAGACGATGTGTCTGCCGTGCACGGGTTGCGATCTTGTGCCACACCGAGATGTGTAAAGCATAGAACGAAAATATTTTACCCAAATATTTATGTAGGGCTTACCCCTATGGTGAGTGAATCTAAAGTAATACAAAAGTAAAGAGAGGCAATCTGTAAAAGTTAGCTCTTCTGGCTTTATATTATTTTAGTGGAGGATTAACGATGGAAGGAACAGTTAAATGGTTCAATATCAAAAAAGGATATGGCTTTATCACTGGTGATGACGGTGAGGATTACTTCGTGCATTACACAGCCATAGAGGACAATGCGTTTGTACGTGATGATGACCGCGTATCTTTTGAATCTGCGCAAACCGAGCGAGGAAAACAGGCTCAGAACGTCGTACCACTTGGAGATTAAAACAAAAATATCCGGATTTGAGGCGTTATCTTATACACCCCCCAAGTCCGGTACGCTTGGTTAGAGTTATCATATTTCCAGCGCGAAATCATTCCGGGAAATCACAAGCTGAATGCTCTGGCTTGCAAGCGAGAGGAGACTGTTATTATCTTCCAGAACTTAAAGTTTGGAAAACCATGGAGAGGACAGAAGAACACAAAGAAAACAGCAACTCTCTGTGCCTTCCACGTCCTTAATGGTTAATCTTCTTTGCCATAGATCGATCTCTACCCAACTTCCTGCTGCAAGAATCGCCTCGTTCTTTGCGTGCTTAAATGCAACTATCTTAGTTGATTGTGATTTTCTCTCGACAGATGCCGTTAACGTCGCCATACACGATTTCTACGCTTACATCCTTCCCGGTAAGCTCCTCCAACGCTCCTTCAAGATACCCGCGCGTGATAGCACAAAGTGGAGATTCTGTCGTGAGTTTGCGATCCTTGAGAATGTCACGTATAAAACACTTGAATATATTGATATATAGCGTATTACCTTCTATGTGGTCGAGTTCCATCTCATATCCATACCACATATCTGTGTGATAGATAAATGTGTCCAGAGCCTCTTCCACGTTTTCGATCATACCAAAACGTTTTTTTGCCGCTCTTCCAAGCCGCCTTCCCGAAGCTTCGCCCATAGTTGCAAAGAAGTCTTCGGCCTCGCCCGGTTTTGTCATGTCATCCATTATACATGAAACTTCGCCAGCGAGTATTGTCAACGCTTTGTTAAGAGCTTTAGAATCTTTCAGTTCGTCTTCTAATGAGTCTATCTTCATCTGTTTGGTGTTGGGCATAGTAACATCTCCAACTATGGGTATGACTGAGTTCATATAAATGTTATTTAGCTTGTGATTTCCCGGAATGATTTCGCGCCAGAAAAAATACAGTTAACGCCCTCATCTCAAACATACTCTTCGTATCCGTGAACAGACACGTTCAAACGAATCGCACAATCGACACGAGTGAATTTATAATATCTATATCTTTAGCGCTCATTTAATAACGATTTTTTCCCGACATACGCCGCCAACATCACCATACACGACCTCTACATCTACATCTTTCCCAGTAAGCTCATTCAATGCTCCTTTAAGGTAACCGCATGTGATGCCACAGAGCGGGGATGTGGTTGTGAGTTTCCGGTCCTTAAGAATGTCTCGCACAAAGCAATTGAGCACGTTGATATAGATCGTACTACCCTCAATATGATCGATCTCGATACCATACCCGCGCAACAATTCAGTACGATACATAAGTAAGTCCAGGGCTTCTTCCACCTTCGCGATCGCGCCAAAACGCTCTTTTGTGCCCTTACCGAGACGTCTTCCGGCGTCTTCGCCCATAACCCTGCAGATACTCTTTGCTTCGTCTGTCTTTGCCATCTCCTCGAGTACCATCGAAACTTCGCCTGCAAGTACAGTCAACGCTCTGTTACGTGCCTTACAGTCCTCAAGTTCATCGTGCAATGATTGCACCTGCAATTTTTCTGTATCAGACATGGTAATGCCTCCGGCTTGCCTCCAGTTTAATGTAGGATTTTCATGCACATAAGTTTTATTGTACGCATGAACAATCGAATCTCCAGCGAAATCGCTATGTTTTACGATAGCCAGAATCGTGGATTTAGTGATTTTAATACGAATACACACATTCGTGTGAATCACACAAATCCGGATAGTGTGAATTCTTTGTCATCTTGTAGACACTTGCTCCATCACAAATATTAAAGTACCTAACAGTCATTATGTATGGAAACAGAAAAGTGATACCATGGCAATCAAATACCCATTCATCACAGAAAAAGCAACGATACAACTGGAGGAAGAGAACAAACTCCAGTTAATCGTGGATATCAATGCAACCAAGAACCACATTAGGAAGGAGATCGAAGAGATCTATGGGTTTGAGGTTGCTATGGTCAGGACAATGATCACCCCAACGGGAAAGAAAAAAGCAATTGTGGCGTTTACGGATGGTGATGCGGCAAGCGAAATTGCAACCAGAATCGGACTGTTTTAGTTAAGGTGAACATATAATGGGAAAACGAATCATATCGCAGAACAGAGGGCGGGGCGGACCAACATACAGAGCGCCTTCTCATAAATACAAAGCAAAACTGACGCATCCGAGCATAAGCGACACCATTGTCAGAGCAAAGGTTGTCGAGATCCTGCACGACCCTGCAAGATCAGCGCCGATTGCGCGGGTTGCCTTTGAGAATAACGAAAACCGACTATTACTTGTGTCTGAGGGAACTTTCGTTGGGCAGGAGATCGAATGTGGTATAGGAGCTGAGATTAAGGTTGGAAATACGCTGCCGTTATCTGAGATCCCTGAAGGTACGCCAGTGTGTAATATTGAGGCTCATCCGGGTGATGGTGGACATTTTGCAAGGTCATCCGGTGTTCATGCACTTCTTATCACTCATGATGTTGGCAAGACATTAGTGCAAATGCCATCTGGTTTGATGAAATGGCTACACCCTCGCTGCAGGGCAACAATTGGCGTGGTTGCTGGTGGCGGGCGCACCGATAAGCCATTCATGAAGGCAGGCAAGAAATATCATAAATTGAAATCACGCGCGGCGAAATATCCACGCGTGAGTGGCGTTGCTATGAATGTTGTTGACCATCCGTTTGGTGGTGGTAACAAGCAGCACCCAGGGCGACCGAAAAGTGTGAGTAGAGGCACTCCGCCAGGTAGGAAGGTAGGAAGCATTGCGTCAAGACGGACTGGAAAGCGGTAGGATATTGAAAACTATTGCTATAAAGCGTTAAAATTACAGGTGAGAGAATGGCTAAGAAAACAAAGAAGAAGATATCACGAAAAAAGGGAGAATTCCTGTATCGCGGACGTTCCATTAAAGAATTGCGAGGAATGTCGCTTCAGGAGTTTACTGAACTGCTGCCGGCATCCCAACGCAGGAAGATCCGAAGAGGATTTAACGAGAATCATAAGACACTGATCCAGCGTGTTAAGGATGGCGATACCGAGATAAAAACACATCTTCGTGATATGATAATCCTACCGGATATGGTAGGTATCGATCTTGAGATCCATAATGGTAAAATGTTTAACAGGGTGTCGGTGCAGCCCGAGATGATTGGACATTACTTTGGCGAGTATGCACTTACCAGACAGGCAGTGAGGCATGGCAGCGCGGGTGTTGGCGCGACCAGATCCAGCAAGTTTGTGCCGCTTAAGTGATGAAGCAGTAAATCCGGATTCACCAAATCATAATTTAAAGGAGATACAATGGCGAGGATCAAATATTCATGTGAATCAGACCCACGCACGTCATCAAGAGCGATGGGTTATGAGTTACACATCTCACCAAAGCATTCGAGAGAGATCTGCTCTACAATCAAGAAGATGGAGACACCGAAGGCAAAGCAATTTCTCGAGAATGTAATAGCGCTTAAGCAGGCGGTTCCGTTCAAGCGTTACAACGGAAATGTTGGACATCGGCGTGGTAGAATGGCTGCTGGTAGGTATCCTGTGCGCGCGGCAACCGAGATTCTTAAAGTGCTTGCCAATGCCGCGCAGGGTGCTGAGGATAAAGGTCTTGAGCCTGATCGCATGAGGCTTACGCATACGGCGACCAAGATGGGTAGGACAATTCGCGGAACCATGCCGCGTGCGATGGGTCGCGCAACTGCAAAAAACACCGAAACCGTGACAGTTGAAATCATTCTGGAGGAAATATAAAATGGCAGTTGAGCGAAAATTTGTGCAACAGGGTTTGAACAAGGCAAGGATGAGTGAATACTTCTTAAAACAGCTCGAACGTGCTGGTTATGCTGGAATGCAGATTAACAGAACCCCAATGGGAACTCAGATTACAATTTTTGCAGAAAAACCAGGAATGGTCATCGGAAAGGGTGGGAAATCTGTTCGCAATCTGACAAGTGACCTAAATAATTTTTACGATCTCGACAATCCTCAAATCGATGTTCAGGGTGTGGGCGTGCCTGAATTAAACGCACAATTAATGGCGTCGCGTATTGCAAGCGCACTCGAACGTGGATGGTATTTCAGAAAAGCGGCACATTCGACGCTTCGTAGGATCATGGGCGCCGGTGCGCTTGGTTGTAGGATTGTGCTTTCTGGAAAACTCACTGGTCCAAGATCGCGGATCGAGAAGATTGTTGAGGGGTATATTGTACATGCAGGCAAGCCGGCCGAGGAGATTGTGCACACCGGTTTTGCGACTGCGGTCAGGAAACTGGGTACGATCGGCTGCAAGATCCAGATCGTGTTGCCCGATACCATACTACCTGATGTTTTCAATTTGGTGAAGGTTGAGGCACCGGAACCCGTGGCAGTCCCGGTTACAACAACTGAACCAGTGATCAAACCAACCGATGCTGGGATAGAGACACCATCTGGAATGTCAGCAGGTGTCACAGAGACCCCTGGGGACGTTAGGACAGAAGATTCCACTGAAGCAAAAGATTCCACAGGGACCCTGCCCGCTCCAGTTGAAACGAAGGGGTTGCCCACCGAAAAACTCACCGAAACAAAACCCCCGCAGACGGCTGGGAAAAAGGCAGAAACCCGCAATGTGGGCGGTTTTTGGGAGCACAGGCATGACAGTCTCGACTGGCATGTGATGGCGGTTGTGCACAAGCCAGAGGAGATCGGTGAAACGGAAGAGGAAGTTCGAGTAGTTGATGGCGTCACTGAGCACAAGCATGGAAGGTTCAGTTACTGGCATCCGCAATCGCGAGTGCATAAGGAGGCATAGAGTAGATGGCAAAACTTCGATCAGAGGAGATCCGTAACATGAGTCCGCAGGAAATGCTCGATGAGCTTGAATCACTGCGTGCAGAGTTGATCGGGGAGCGCGCGCTTGCATCTGCCGGCGGAGCGCCAGAGAACCCTGGACTTATCGGAGAACTACGACGTTCTATCGCACGAATCAGGACTATCCAGAAAGAGAGAGGTCTGTGATCATCTTTCGATTAATTTATAGTTGATTTATAACTGATTCATGACCAATTTCGTGGCACGATGGCTATGGCTGAAGGATATAAGATCACCCCTGAAAATCTGGTATATCATACGCTAATAGGTCTTGAAGCTGTGGTTTCAGGCAGCACAAATCCTGATATGGTTGGGATCGCAGGCGCGGTGATCGACGAGACGAGAAACACACTGGTCATCAGTCCTTCCCTGACTGGGATATTCAACGGGAAATCGAACAGGGATATCGGTAGTGATATTGATAGTGGCAGTGATGGGGACCGCGCCAACAGATGCGTTTTGCCGGAGTTACCATCAAAAATGTCACCGGAATGTGACGGTGCTGCTCCTGGATTATTGTCAGGAAATGACGACAGGATCGTCCCGAAGTCACATACCACCTTCATCTTTGGACTGCCGGGAAGTGACCGAGTCAGGGTCATGGTCAACGGAGGCTTGCTCGTGGCGCGCCCCGAAGACCGAATTGCAAAGAAACATAAGAAGCCCGGACGCATATAGAACAACAACCGGGCAACGAACAATTGAATTGAAAAGTAGATATTAATAGAGGAATAATCGATGGCAAGAAATATTGGATTGGCGAACGTACCCATACCGTCTGACACATGTGAGGATCCAAACTGCCCGTTCCATGGCAAACTGCCGATTCGAGGGCAGGTACTGGACGGAATCGTTATTGGTTCCAAGATGGACAAAACTGTGGTTATCGAACGCACTCATGAGAGAAAAATATTCAAATACGAGCGATATGAAAAGCGAAGTTCTCGAATTCATGCTCACAACCCCCCGTGTTTGAATGCGAAGGAAGGCGACACTGTAAGAATTGCTGAGTGCCGCCCGCTAAGTAAGACCAAATCTTTTGTGGTGGTGTCAATAACATGAAGGGCATTCGGGCATCAATGACACGCCCGCTTAACGCGGGAGCAAAGTTAAACTGCGTGGACAATACCGGCGCAAGGGTCGTAGGAGTCATCTCAGTCATCGGATATCGCGGTGTAAAGAACCGGTATCCGAAGGCGGGCGTTGGAGATATGCTTGTAGTGTCTGTGAAGAAAGGCACTCCTGAGATGCGCAGGCAAATCCTGCGGGCTGTGGTGATCCGGCAGAAGAAGGAATATAAACGCCCGGACGGCATGCGCGTGTCGTTTGAGGACAATGCAGTAGTAATCACTGACGACGATGGCATCCCGAAGGGTACCGAGATCAAAGGACCGGTCGCAAGAGAGGTGGCAGAGCGGTTCCCGAAGATAGCGTCTGCAGCAACGATCGTTGTGTAGTCTTCAAGTATTCTTTGATGGCAATCAGGTATTAGCGACGACTATCCTTTTATTGCTACGTGGGTGGCGGTGCGGTGGCGGTTATGTATTATCGGAAATTTGCGGACGTGGGGAGTAGTCACTTGGGAAACACTATAATAACGTAGCAACCAACATCGCTTTCAGAAACTTCCCTCAATAGATTATGGACATTGGATAATACACTTGGAAAAACACGGAGCGAATGGTGATGGCAAATATAATCGAAAAACCGGAAACGATTGCCCCGCGCCCGAATCTGCCGGACTATGACGAGACTTACAGGACGTTTGAGTGGAAGAATGCATACGACCGGGTTGCATGGGACGACCGCGGCAGGCTGAATGCGGCAGAGAGCGCAGTGGACCGACATGCCAGATCATCGCTGAAGCACAAGGTTGCGCTGTACTGGCAGGGAACGGACAGTAATGAGGAATACACGTTCCTCGAACTCTCCAATCTCTCAAACAGGTTTGCAAACGTCCTAATGTCAGCCGGGATCGAGAAGCGGGACCGTGTATTCATATTCCTGCCACGAATTCCGGAACTCTACGTAAGTTTTCTCGGCATCATAAAAACCGGAGCGATCGCTGGCACCATGTTCTCTGCATTCGGACCTGAAGGACTGTATGACCGCCTGCATGACAGCGGCGCACGATACTTGATCACCAATTCGAGTCTCAAGGAACGAGTATATGAGATAAAAGACGATCTCCCGGATCTTGAGCGGATCATCGTGGTAGACGAAACCGATGTCGCGGAGGGAGAGATCAGTTACCCTGAAGCAATGGAGAAAGCATCTGATATGTTTGATGTTGCGATGATGTCACCCAACGATCCTGCATTCATGTTGTACACGTCTGGAACTACGGGAAAGCCGAAAGGCGTGGTTCACAGGCATCTTGCGATCGTGCAGCAGCATCTGACCACCGAATGGGTGCTGGACCTCCAAGACGACGACATCTACTGGTGCACCGCAGACCCTGGATGGGTCACCGGGATATCTTATGGCATACTCGGTCCGTTCTCGTGCGGCGCATCGGTCGTGGTCCACGACGGCAGGTTCGACCCTGATGTCTGGTACTCGGTGATCGAGCAGTACCGTGTGACGGTCTGGTACAGCGCGCCAACCGCATTCAGGATGCTTGCGCAATCACGCGACGCGCACAAAAACCACGATCTCAGTAGCCTCAGGCACATCTGCAGCGTTGGTGAGCCGCTTAACGCCGAGATTGTGAACTGGGGGATGCGAACGTTCGGGTTGCCGATTCATGACAACTTCTGGCAGACCGAGACCGGAGGCATCTTGATTGCCAATTATCCGTCGATGCCGATAAAACCCGGTTGGATGGGGAAGCCGACACCAGGAATAAGTGCTGCAATCATCGACGACGATGGAATGGAGGTCCGGCGCGGTGTTGAGGGAAATCTCGCGCTGAAACCCGATTTTCCGTCGCTCATGCTTGATATATGGAAGAACCCCTCGAAATACGCGGAGTATTTCCTGAGTGGCTGGTATCTCACGGGCGACCGGGCGGTGCAACACGAGGATGATTACTTCCTCTTCATCGGAAGGTCTGATGACGTGATCAACACATCCGGCGAGCGTGTGGGACCGTTTGAGGTTGAATCAGTGCTGATCGAGCATCCGGCGATCATGGAGGCTGGCGTGATCGGAAAACCGGACACGTTGCGTGGCGAGATCATCAAGGCGTTCGTCGTACTTGGTGACGGTTATGAGGCGTCTGACGAGCTTGAGTCTGAGGTGAGGCAGTTTGTGAAGGCGCGGCTTGCGGGTCATGCGTATCCGCGGGAGTTTGAGATAGTGGGGCAGCTTCCAAAAACCCGGAGCGGCAAGATCGTTAGGAGGATGCTTCGGGCAAAGGAACTCGGGCTTCCGATCGGGGATGTCTCGACGCTTGAGTAGAGCGATACCCGGAAAAGGACACTACCCTGAAAAGCACCCCACCCGCCCGGAAAAGATTAAAACCATCCGCAGCCACAGATAACCTCATGGCGACCACACGGAGGAGAGCTGGCAAATCAAAGGACATCTTCGAGGAGGGCGGAAAAACGTTCTTTGAATTCACGGACCGCACAACAGCGTTTGACGGGGTAAAAAAGGACGAGTTCTCACACAAAGGCGAGGTCTGCTGCAGATTATCTACATACTGGTTCGAAATTCTGGAAGAGGAGGGCATACCAACGCATTTCCGTGCTTTTGTCCCGCCAAACATCATGGAGGTCGAACCGCTCGATATTCTTCCGATCGAGGTTATCTGGCGTAATTTTGTTGCAGGATCGATACTGAGACGGCATGAACGTGGAGAATCATTGCCGATCGAGATTGAACCGCGTCTCGGCGCACGGATACCCGGCGGAATGGTCGAATTCACGACCAAGTTCGAGGCAAAGGACCGCCCGATCGACGAGCAGGAGATACTGGATAACGGATGGCTCACATCGGCTGAACTGGATTCTATCAGGGAGTGTACTCGCCTGACAAACGAGATCATGAGCGAGCGTCTGCTCAAGCGGGGTATCATCCTTGCGGATTTCAAGATCGAGTTTGGCAGGGACAAGAATGCCGCAGAAAAGATTCTGCTTGCAGATGAGGTCGGAACGCCGGACGGCTGCCGGTTCTGGGACCGGGATGCTTATGAACAAGGCGTGATCGAAAGTCTTGACAAGGACGTGTACCGTTATGATAAAGGAGACCTCTCAGACGTCTATCTAAGAATTCAGAGAAGAATCTGCGAATAATAGCTGATAGATAATGCATCCATTGTACCTGTATCATGCGGATCAATGCGATCCGAAGAAGTGTACAGGCAAGAAACTGATTCGATTCGGGCTGGTAGAGCGTCGCAAGTCCACAGGACTACCACGCACCTCTGTATTGTTAAGCCCGTTCTCACCAAGGGCGCTTGCTCCGAATGATGCGGGCACGAGCGTCTCTGCGCTGGATTGTTCGTGGGAACATGCGGAAACGGTTTTTGGAGAGCTCCGCCAGATGAAACAGAGAGCACTTCCGTATCTGGTCGCCGCAAACCCTGTTAATTTCGGAAAGCCGTTCAAACTCACAACTGTTGAGGCATTTGCCGCCGCACTGCACATTTTTGGTGAGTTTGAGCAGTCATCACTGATACTTAACAAATTCAAGTGGGGGCATACCTTTCTTGAGTTGAACCGGCAGTTACTTGACGAATATGCGCAGGCAAAGGATAGTTCAGAGGTTGTAGCGATTCAGAGCGAGTATCTTTAAAATATCTTTTTATAGCTTGCGTGTGCATCTATATAATTATGAACGAGGGGATTTCATGCGCATAGACGAAGCAATCATCAGGTCGGCGGTCGATATCGCAGAACGCATCCAGGCGTCTGCCATACTGCTCCCTGACTCGTACGCTTCCGAAGATCTTGAAACATGTATCCCAGTCGTAGTTCTACCAAAAAAAGCGTCTGATCTGGTGTATCAGACGATGCCGAGCTCCACCATAAAGGAAAAGACCGTGCTTCAGGAGCACATACGGAAACTTGCTGTTGTCGGGTATCTCGAAGGCGCGATCAGCGGCTTGATCGTCGGGGTGATCGATGCCCCTAATTTTGACTCAATCGTTGTATATGACCCACGAGAGAGCCACGCAGTGAAATCAATGCAGGAATGCGAGAAAATAGTATGTTCTGATGTTTTTCGTGCGGTTATGAGCCTCTCGCTTGAGTTCGCGCTCGAGGGACGAGAAGGCAAGCATATTGGCACAGCGTTCATCATCGGGGATGAGAAGAACGTTCTTGAAAGATCCCACCAGCTCCTGCTCAATCCATTCAAAGGACACGCCCGTCATACCCGGTTGGTCACGAACAAAGACAACTGGGAGACGATCAAGGAGTTTGCGCAACTGGACGGCGTTTTCGTAGTGTCAGGTGATGGGGTTATGTGCGCGTCCGGCAGGTATCTTGACGTAGATGCAAGATCGGTAACTATCCTGCAGGGTCTTGGCGGACGACATGCGGCATCAGCCGCGATCACCGCCGAAACCGATGCGGTCGCAGTCGTTGTCTCCGCGTCCGGGATAATCCGCGTGTACCAGGACCGCGAGCAGATCATCGTGATCGAACCCGGGGAATGGGTCGGGCGGTTCTACCGCAACGTACTTGAGTCAGACGAGCCATCAAAATCACAAACGTGATCGAAAACTACGGTCACAATTCAAACGAGACATAAGAGGTGGAGCGATGAGATTACTTGCAATATCTGACCCACACGGCGATTACGCACAGATACCTGCCCTCGTGCGCAAGGCAGGCAAGGCAGGGAGCGTCGATGTCGTGTTGATCGCCGGCGATATCACCAACTTCGGACCGGACGAACTGACTTACGATCTGCTCAGCCTGCTTGAGCCGCTCGAATGTCCTGTGCTTGCGATTCCAGGAAACTGTGACCAGAGAAGCATTCTTGCAACCATTGACGCGTCAAGCGCAGTCAATCTTGAGAATGCCGTGCATACCATCGGGAATGTCACGTTTGCTGGCATTGGCGGCTCGAATCCGACACCATTTGACACGGTGTTCGAGCGATCAGAGGGTGAGATCGGTGCGATGCTCGACGATCTGTTGAGCCGGGCAGGCGAGACCGGAGAAGCGCGAATCGTGCTACTCTCTCATGCGCCCCCAAAGAACACGCGTGACCGGATACCCGGAGGAAACGCGGGAAGCGAGGCGATTGCAGGCGCGATCGGCAAAACAGACCTGATCGTGTGCGGACACATCCATGAGGATCAGGGAACAATGGTTGTAAGCGCGCATGGAAAAGAGACTGTAGTCGTGAATGCCGGGCAGGCGTCGCAGGGAAAGAGCGCGATCATCATGATCGATGACGATATTGAGGTTCAGTTCAATAACATCTGAGACCTGAGAAACCGCTGCGAGAGCCTCGGGCGGGAATTGAACCCGCGACCTCGTCATTACCAATGACGCGCTATACCGCTAAGCCACCGAGGCGCAGGTCTCTGATTGCTGCGGATTGATTATGAACATTTCGGTTAGCAGGGGTGGGGGCGGGCAGTTACGCTGATTTGTTGACGGTCATGAGAAAACCATTAATACCCGCGCA
>JAUVEF010000058.1 GCA_030594905.1 Methanosarcinales archaeon | reverse complement strand
CGCATCCTTAAAATCCCCTGCGCTCCGGGTTGTGTTTATTATTATGGTGCAATCGTCTGGTAAGTCTGAAAAGACATCCTTGACCTCGATTATCGATTCATCGAGCAGTATTAGAATATTTGGCTTTGCGATGTACCCTCTCAGAAGGATCGGCCCCTCGTCGATTCGGACAAACGCCATGACCGGCGCGCCCCGTCTGGCAGCGCCATAGAGGGGGAAGTCCTGCGCATACAGCCCATCATAAAGTGCTGCTGTGCCAAGTATTCGGGAGGTCACAACCACGCCCTGACCGCCCCGTCCGTGTATTGTTATCTCGGGCATATCGACCTGTTGCGTTGCAGCGAGGAGTGGTTTTTCTCATCGGTATCAGTCCATCTAAACCTTTCGTAAAAAATGGCAAGGATAAATTTTAAAACCACGCGAGACAAGAAAACACCCGGCGGAAGTGGATCAGTTCTGAGTGCCGCGATATGGTACACGAATCACTTTCACCCCGCCCATTGAGCACATTTATCTATCCGCATGTTCAGGAGAAAGTACAAATTAGATACTCAGAGGAAGACCATGATTCAGGAAACATCCGAACAGATACGAAAGCGGTTCCTCGAACTGAATGCCGAGATTGAACCTCAGGAGATCGAACGGCGCATCCGTGATCTGGTTGAACGATTCAAGGTTCCGGCGGCAGAGGCAGAGCGAAGCGTCGTGAGCTACTTCCTGCGGGAACACGGGATCAAACGAGATGATTATTATGGCACGCCGGAGGGCGCAGCGCCCATGCAGATATCCGACATCGATCAGGCTGAGCAGTGGGTCAACCTGCGTGCAAAGGTTACGCAGTTGTGGGAGAGCACATCCCCAGCCATCAACCAGATCGGGCTTATCGGAGATGAAACAGGCACGATCAAGTTCGTTAAATGGACAAAATCCAATCTGCCGGCGCTTGTTGAGGGAAAGAGCTACTCCCTTGAGAATATGACCACTGATGAGTGGGAGGGGCGTTTCAGCGTGAAGATGAACCGAACCACGCGCATTTCAGAACTGGACGAGGAGATTGGAACCCCGGACATGGAAGCGCATCTGGTTGCGATAGACGACATTAATGAGAGCAACAAGTGGATCAACCTGCGTGCGAAGGTTACGCAGTTGTGGGATAACGAACACGAGTCGATCGACCAGATTGGTCTCATCGGCGATGAAACCGGCACGATAAAGTTTGTGAAGTGGGCAAAATCAGAGTTACCACCTCTTGTAGAAGGAAAGAGTTATTCCTTTGAGAATTTGACGACAGATGAGTTTGAAGAGCGTTTCAGCGTGAAATTCAACAAAAGTTCATCGATCAACGAACTGGACGAGGATATAGAGGTCGGATACTCTACCGCAGAGTTTACAGGTGCCATGGTTCACATTCAGGATGGTTCCGGACTTATCAGGCGGTGCCCAACGTGCAACCGTGCGCTCATGAAAGGAACCTGCATGGAGCACGGAAATGTAGAGGGGCTCCACGATCTCCGCATTAAGGCGGTGATGGATAACGGCACAATTGTACAGGAGGCACTCTTCAATCGGGAAATCACCGAAAACATCAGCGGAATCCTGCTTGACGAGGCAAAAGAGATGGCGGTGGATGCGCTCGACCACAACGTGGTGCTGGATGAGATGAAGAAACGGCTGCTTGGCAGATATTATGCCATGACCGGGAGCGTTCTTGACCGATACTTGCTGGTCGAGAGTGTTCAGTTGGTAGAGGGGGCACTGGATCATGAAATTGATTCTCTGCTTACGGAGGTGACGTGATATGGCGTCTTTTGCAAGAGAGGTAGCACACCGGATCTTTGCGCAGGAACTCAGGGACACAACGCTTGTGCTGGAACGGGACCTCGAAGATGCTTATGCGCCCCAGTATGTGGTGGCGCCCACGGGAGCTAAGGTTAATCGCGTCTTCATCGTTGGCACCCTCACCGATAAAGAAGATATTGGCACCGATGCCGAGTACTGGCGGGCGCGGATATCGGACCCAACAGGCACGTTCTTTGTGTATGCTGGACAGTACCAGCCTGATGCGACACGCGTGATCGCTGATGCGGAGGTTCCTGCGTTCCTGGCAGTTGTAGGGAAGGTCGGCGTGTACACGACAGAGGATGAACGCGTGGTGACATCAATCCGTCCGGAGACTATAACGGTCGTGGATGCCGAGACCCGTGATCGATGGGTGCTTGAGACGGCGAGACAGACGCTTGACCGGATCAGGGAATTAGAGGCAGGGAGTTCACCGAGTATCGAGATGGTGCAGGAGCATTATTCGCTGGATATGGAGCAATATCGGCAGATGGCGATCTCAGCACTGGAGTCAATGCGGTGACGATAAAGAGAGGTGCATTTACCGGATAATGTACAAAGTTAGTGACTTCTGTAGTTCCATATTGGCAAACTTGCCACAGAATGATCTCGCGAGATTTGCGATAAACATAGGATACCATGCAAAACAGTTAATACTGCACCGGATTAACTGTCAATAGCTTTTTCTTTCAAGATTAAAGAGGCATGTAATGTATCTAAAAACCCGATTGGTTGACACCGTCCGCATCGACCCCGAATGTCTCGGACTGCCGGTTGAGGCTGCGGTCCGGATGGCGCTTCGTGAGAAACTCGAGGGACGCATCGACAAGAAACTCGGAGCGCTGATTGCGATCATTGATGTGATCAATATCGGCGACGGACTCATCCTCTTTGGCGATGGTGGGGTGTATTATGAAACGACATTTGACGCACTTATGTACAAACCTCTGATGCAAGAGGTCATCGAAGGCGTCGTCGTTGAGGTCGTAGAATTCGGCGCATTCATCGGAATCGGACCGCTCGATGGATTGATTCATGTGAGCCAGTTGACCGATGATTATGTCTCTTCGGATGGAAAGAATGCACGACTGGTCTTCAAGGAGAGCGGGCGCGCAATCGGTGAGGGTGATCACCTGCGGGCGCGCATCGTCACCATCAGCCTGAACGAGCGAGAGCCACACGAGAGCCGTATAGGGCTCACGATGCGCCAACCCGCGCTCGGTAAACTGGAATGGCTCGAAGAAGATGCGAGAGAGGATAAAAAATGAGTGATCAGGCATGTAGGGAGTGTCACAGAATTGTAAGCGGGTCGAGCTGCCCGTCATGTGGATCAAGTTCACTTAGCAGGGATTGGAGTGGATATGTCCTGATCATAGACCCCGAACTTTCCGACATTGCCTCGAAACTGAATATTACGACCGCCGGAACTTATGCATTGAAGGTGCGATAGGTGCAATCGTTTATTCTGCAAAATAGCCTAAAATCGGCATTGAAAGTCCCGCATGGGGTGTTATACGAGGGAAACGGTCATAAAACTATGGATGCGCTGAAAAGCGTGATAGATTTGAGTAAACCGGCTAAAATAATCGCGGTAGGCGACATCACGACATGCAATTTGATTGAATCCGGCATCCTTCCCGACATATGCATCGTTGATCATCTAACATGCCGTGCAGCAGTGTCTGATGAGGTATTGAAATGCATCCGGCATCCGGCATTCGTCGAGATTT
Organism: Methanosarcinales archaeon; assembly: GCA_030594905.1. Next base: position 3,679 of record JAUVEF010000058.1, on the reverse strand, counting down.
CCGTCGATAATCCCGCAGGTAGCATCACGCTTGAACTCGTAACATGCATGGCAGATGCGCTGCGATCCGGAGGTCATACACGCATATTCGTGCGTGGCGAGGAGGACCTTGCAGTCATGCCGGCTGTTGTGCTTGCGCCCCCGTCCTCGATAGTTATATATGGGCAGCCATCGAGTGGATGTGTATTGATCAGCGTAACACCAGAGAAGAGAAGGGAGATACAAAAACTCTTGAGACAGATGGAATACAACTCAGATGATGATACGCTATGGAGGATGCTAAATGAAGATTGAGATTATAAAAGACGAGAAGAATGTGCTTTTGGATAGGCGTGACATTGTGTGCAATGTAATATCAGAAGGGACGACTGCTTCAAGAGAAAACGTGAAAAATATGCTGGTTGCGCTTCTCGATGCAAAGCCTGAGCTGATGATACTTGATCGGATGAATACACAGTATGGAACGCAGGATATACGCGGATATGCACGGTTGTACAACGATCAGCAGCAGTTGCGGGCAATCGAGCCGGATTACATGGTTGCACGGAATGCAGCGAAAGAAAGCGGCGAGGAGCAGACAGCATGAGTGTAAATGATTATTATGTCATAAAAGAGAACAAAATCACGCGTCAGAGGCAGTTTTGCCCGAAATGCGGTACTGGGGTTTTTTTAGCAGAACATGCCGACCGGGTGACGTGTGGGAAATGCGGATATACGAAATACAAGAATAAAAAGGGGTGAGCGGGGGATGGAAGCGCGTTATCTTGTACTTATCACACTCATAGTAGCTACATGCCTCCTCGGATGTGTTACCAGCACAGACCCATCGGAGGAAAGCAAGCTATCCGCGGTCGAGAGTGCGCTTGGGACGATACCTATGATCGGCGCAGGTGATGCAATCAATATCACCACAAACAACACGACGATACAGCAATTCATGGAACAAAAATTCACTGCGCCGAACCGGAGGAGTGTGCGCGTAGCGCTTATACAGAACTCGACGTATGACCTTACAAAGATATCCGCGAATGTTAGTGTTAACGAGTCGTCGGCTACTGTATGGCAATCCATGTCCACGTCCGCAGGTGTTAATGAGTCTCCATTCCTGTGGAAGGTCGAACTGCTTGAACGGAGCTGTAGTTGTGGCAGCAGGGGCCAGAGCGTGTATGTCGCGACCGCGTTGATAGACCCGATGACCGGAGAGGTTGTGGACGCGAAGACGGGTTCAATATCTGAAACCGAGTATGGACGAAATTCCTGCATAAACGCCTGCCACTAAACACATCAGACGCATTAAACGCAGCAGAACGTCTGCATGCCGCAAGTAATAATATGTAGTGGCACATTAAATAATATTAATGACGCTCAGACCGACCGGCATCGCCGGGCTCGACGAGATATTGGGGGGGTTTCCAAAACCATCGACCATTCTGATAGCAGGCACTGCCGGCGTTGGCAAAACGATGTTAGCATTGGAGTCGCTATCAAGCGTGGCAGAGCAGGAATCGACGCTATATATCCCGGTCACGACCAGCGGGCGCAGTTTCAAGCAAGCCACTTCGTCACTCGTGCACGAATCGACCACGGTGCACCCGATCGAGCGGTTGTCTGTGGAACGCGATCCCCTGTCGGTCCTGATCGATATCGAAAATGTCGTTGCAACTTCGCATGCTGACAGGATCGCAATAGACCCGATCACACCGCTCGGATCTGCTTTTTCAGAACAGGAACGGCACCGATTCATTGGCACCATCGATTCAATGACTCGCGAATGGGAAGCTATCACGATTTTTACCGGTGAATTAACCGGTAGCGAGATTCACACATCAATTATCAGCCATTTTGTAGACGAAATTCTGTATCTGTCGTATGAAGATCGCAAAGGATATATTTCACGTAATCTCCGGATATTCAAGACCATGAGTGCCGCCAACAATCACATTCCATCAAAAATATATACATTTAACATCTCGAAAGATAGTATACGGGTGTTTCCAGACCTTGAAAATGAAACAACGTACACAAACATCTCCACACGCATTCCAACCGGCATCTCAAGACTGGACGCCATGACTGAAGGCGGCATTCCTGAGACATACTCAACACTGGTTGCAGGTAGCTCCGGCACCGGAAAGACGATCTTTGGCTTGGAATTCATCCATGAAAGTTTAAAAAGCGACAAACCGGCAGTCGTCGTTTCGTTTAACGAATCATCAGACCAGTTGATCGCCGAAGCGTTGCGGTTTGGATGGGATCTGCGCAGATACGTCGTGGATGGTATTCTCAAATTCGTTCACACAACAGACCAGATCCATCCTGATGAGCATCTCTGGCGCGTCCGTGATGCGGTTGAGTCGATCGGCGCAAGATCTGTGCTGTTTGACGGGATATCGGATATGGAAACCGTTTTTTACGGCTCAGTGCGAGTGGAGAACTATATCCATTCGCTGATCGGATATTTCAAACATGCCGGTGTCACCTCGGTCTTCACAAACGGGACCGAGTACGCAGCCGCATCAGGAATGGCTGACGTGGGCGCGTCTTTTTTGATGGATGGGATCATATCTCTCGACAACACCATGGATGCTGGCGAGATGAAGAAGACCCTGTTGATACTGAAGATGCGCGGAACCAATCACAGCCATGCGATGCATGAGTACACAATCACCGATCATGGGATCGAGATTCTGAGGGATGAAAATTGAAATATGACGTGATCGTGTGTCCAAAGTGCAGAGTTAACGTGCAGATCATAAATCACGGCATAAAATCGACTGTATGCCAGCGGTGCGGGAGCAGATTGAATGTGCGCAAGCTCAAGGTCTGGCATACGACATCGGATCTGGACGAGGCAGTCTCTGTGCGCACCACCATTCTGATGAAGCTGGACCGGTGAGCATCGGTTCAGTGGGAGGTGGTTGCTTTGTGTGATTTTACTAAAACCCAGGGGTTTTGGGTTTTGTATCGGATTTATCTATAATTCACACCGGCACAGACCCGAGCCTTTTTTAGATCAGTTGATACCCAATTCGTGGGATTCGTTCATTCGTGATAAAATCACGAATTCAGACGAATATAGCGAATTACACTAATCTACGCCAACATAATCTATTCATTACACTTAAAAGCGATAGGATACTCAAGATGTGGGGGTACTCGCACAGGTATGTCCGGGGTGCTTAACCAAAACACAAGTTCACTCAGACTATCGCAAAAAAAAAAAAGAAAAGGGTAGGCGATTGCTCGCCTAAATTCCTGCTGGTATAACCAGACTGCGCTCGCCTGCTGGCCTGAACGTTCGCATCGCACCTCTGGCGTACTCCTTCCTGGTGTGGGAGAAGTCGAATACCAGTGATGGGTCAGCGAATGTTACCTTAATCAGTGGGTTGCAGCAGTATGCATCGTGGTTACCGGAGTGTGCAGACTGTGTGATACCTGCGTACTCGCCCTGGTGACCTACGTTCATCGCGTAGTTCGGGTAGTTTGCGCCACGGAGTTCGAGGCAGCATCCCTCGTCACCCTGGTACGAGCATACGTTGGTTGCACCGCACTGGTCTTGCAGGTCGTATCCGAAGAATCCGAGTCTGCCCCATCCTTCCTTGTGCAGGTACATCGACATATACCAAGCAGACAGTGCGACCTGAGCGTTACCGGTTGCGATACCGGTTGTGCATGCGCTT
>JAUVEF010000006.1 GCA_030594905.1 Methanosarcinales archaeon | reverse complement strand
TTGTAAATTTCTTGAACGTCTTTTCTCTCGGAAATTTTTAATGCATCTTCATAGTATTCTTTTGCCTCACTTAACTTACCTATGATATAACAGCAATTACCAGCGAGACCTGAAAAGATCATTTTCTCCTTGGGTGTCATCGTGAGAATATGACACCGTTTTATCTCCTTGGCAGCATCGAAATTTCTACCTTCGGCCACTAAATTGACCACATTGTTCAAACAGTTCACAACCTCGGCATCGTCTGAATAAGCAACCCCGTCAACGAACCAGGCGGCACCGGTCTCCGCGCTCAATTTTTGGGAACTCTCTGTGATTTTTAGAATGTTTTCGTTGATGTATTCTGAAAGGTCGCCGGGTATTGGCGCCAATACACCGTCTGGAATGTACTTTTCTTCTTTAATTCTAATATCTCGATAAAGCCTTATCCCATGCCTGTCAAATATATCGTAAACCTCCAGAAATTGGTCCCTGACTGATTCACATACCTTGTTACGGAATGCTTCAACTCTCGTGTCTTCCCGGTATTTTTCAGGAAATCTAAAATATAAATCTATTCGTCCGTTTCTGATAAGAATACTACTGACGTAATGATGAGACCACCAGTGGAATTTGCTTTGCACCGGGATATCCCGCAACTTCAGGATTTTCATATTCACTCTGTTATAGTCTGCATCCAATTCATCGCCAAGCCTGAGAAGCGCTATCAAGAGTGGCAATCGTATATCTTCGCCAGCAAGAGAGGTATCATCTACTTCGCTGATATTCAATTTTCTGTGATATCTCGAAAGAGTGGCTATAAAATCAGCATAGTCTTTGCAGTGCTCCAAACCCAATGATAATTCCGAGCTCGTCGAAACACTTTCGAGTATCATTATTGCACTGGATTCGTTATGCTTCTCCCTGACAATCTCTGATTCTTCTATAGTATATCCTTCGGACTTGAGAGGTAAACCTGCGTGAGATGGGGATTGCATACCGATGTCATGCAGATATGCCGATGCGAGAAGGATGAAACGTTCATGATCGTTTAACAGATCGGTGTGATCTTCAAGCAGATTTCCGATTATCCCAATAATTCTTCGGGAATGGTCCAAACCATGTTTTGTATAATGTTGAAGCTGTGGGGACTTCCAAAGATCCCCTACCGCCACTTCTATACTCCCAAAACAGCTTACAAGTTGCTCATTGTGTATCTCAAGACTTTCTGAGAGATTTTCTACCATATTCTCACCTTTCGAGTGGTCATTGTCTGCAATGTCACACAACGTTTCATAGATATATAAAATTTCTGAAGACAATTTAATTGAGAACGTTGGTTGAACCTGGAATACGGTATAACACGCATTCTATCAGCCGTTGAGCTGCTTGCCGGAATCGGGGTGCGGGATTGGGAGGAGCGTCCACTATATACTTGAGTGAAATGGGTTCACGATTGAGTTCATGATTAGGTTCACGATTAGAGTGGAAATCGGGGAGTTGCGGGGTGATACAACTTGCCCCATTCAGCCATCAGCCATCCATACGCACCAGAGTCATGCTGCCTGTGTTTCAGCCGCGTGATCATCATACCCTTTCCCACTCAGGAATTTCCCCCGCCCCTTCTTGCCTGCGATCTCACCATCGTATACGATCTCTCCGCGGGACATGACCATCTCCGGAAATATTCCTTCCTTTCCCTCAAACGGAGTCCATCCGGCTTTGCTGTGAAGTTCTTCGCTTTTTATCTCACGGACGTTCCTCGTATCAACGATAACAAGATCTGCATCGCACCCTTTCGCAATCCTGCCCTTTCCCTTGAGTCCAAAGATCTGCGCAGGCTTTGCAGTCATCGCTTCGATCACCCGCCAGAGCGGGACCAGGTTTTGCTTTGCCGCATAAAGCATCATCGGAAACATCGTTTCGACGCCGGGAACGCCAGCGGGTGCGTCCCAGATGTTAGCCCGTTTCTCTTCTTCGGTATGCGGCGCATGATCCGATGCGATGATGTCGATTGTGCGGTCATTAAGCGCGTTCCAGAGGTGCTGAAGGCACCGCTTCCGGAGCGGTGGGTTCATCTTCCCAAGTGTTCCGAGACGATCCCAGTCTTTGTGCTGCAAGAAGATGTGATGCGGCGCAACCTCGCATGTGAATGGAACTTCTTTTTGTCCATATTTCATCCGCCTGATCACGCCGACTCCTTCCCTCGTGCTCAAATGGCAGATATGTGTCCGTGCGGGGGGGTCATCCCGCACTTCCGCCCCTCTCCGCTGCCCTGATGCCTCCTGCATCTCAAGCACCTGCTCAATCGCGATCGCCTCACAGATATTTGGGCGGGCGCGTGAATACACGTCAGGGCGACGTATCCCCTGTAATTCTTCAGTGAAATGGCTGCACAATTCTCCGTTCTCTGCATGAATACATGCGATTGCCCTGAGTTCTGCAACCGACCCTAACAATCTTTCGAGATCCGTTTCACCGACTTCGAGTTCTCCGTCCGCCATGAATATCTCTCCGAATGCGGTCACGCCGAGGTTCCACAGTTCCTGCATGTTCCGGGGGTCTGACGAAGGCGCAACACCGCCGTTAATCCCGAAATCGATGATCGACTTACGTTTTGCAGACGTGAGCTTGAGTTTGAATGATTTTTTATCGAGCGTTGGTGGTACTGTATTCGGATGGTCGATGACCGTCGTCACTCCGCCGGCAGCGGCAGCACACGAGCCGGTGTACCAGTTCTCCTTGTGCGTAAGCCCGGGATCCCTGAAATGGACGTGGACATCGATTATTCCGGGAAGTACCAGTGCTCCACGGGCATCGATCTTACTCCCGTCTTCGGGGACGTTCTTTCCGATTTTATCGATTTTTCCATCCGTTATTGCGATATCAACGCTCTGAAGTTCGTTTTTCCAGAGTATTCGCGCGTTTTTGATGATCGTATCTGGCATGGGAGTTAACTTCCGCTGTCGTGCCAAAGAATGTATCGGTCGGCTGCCCGGATTCAAGTGATCGGGAGCATGGATTGCCACAAAACGACATGGTCTGCTATTCGCTGTTTTGTAAGGCAGCCCGGGCACCACTACGGTTAAACGAGGCAGTATTACAAAGAGCATCATTGAGAGTATCCGCGCAAATGACGGTCCAACGCGAAACGGCGCACCAAAAGGTATAAAAGTGGTTGCATCAGTACACTCTTATGCTATCAGATACCCCGGTACCTGCGGCTGTAGTTTAGTGGTATGACATGAGCTTCCCAAGCTTATAACCCGGGTTCGAATCCCGGCAGCCGCATATATGCATATATAGTATTATATATGTTATACTGCACATATTATACACACCCCTACATAAACAGAGGTGATTTACATGAGAGTAACAAGAATAACAACACTATTACTGGTGCTTATAGCAATGATGATGTCACAGTGCGTATCTGCGGCAGTATACGAGGAATACGACTGTTCACTCAAGCCAGACGGTTCTTTCAGTCCGGATGGTTCCAGGATCGTTTTTGCGGATTTTGATGATGGTGGGATGGATAAATTGTTCATTTCAAAAGCAGATGGGACCGGTGCGACTGTGTTGATGACAGATATACCAAAAAAGGAGTTCACTCCCGACTGGAGCCCTGACGGTAAGAAGATCTTCTATATATCATTCAACAAACAGGGGAATGGAAAGATTCATGTGGTGAATGCAGATGGAACTGGCGCAAAGGAACTGATGCCGGATGACTCAAAGAAACAGTGGAGCCCTGATATCAGCCCTGACGGGACAAAAATTGCTTACGTATCGAGGCAGCCGGGCAGCAAGGAAAAACTCTACATCGCGAACATCGACGGGACCGACGCAAAGGAACTGATGCCAGATGATCCAAATAAACAATTTGCCCCGGATTTCAGTCCCGATGGAGCAAAAATTGCATATAATTCCTTCAATGTTGACGGTCAGCTTGATAAGATCTTTATCGTGAATGTGGACGGCACAGGCAAGAGAGAACTGATGCCAGAGAGCGATGAGAAGCAGTTTTCCCCCAGTTTTAGCCCTGACGGGACGAAGATCGCTTATGTTTCATTCAATGAGGATAAGCTTGAGCGGGTGTACATTGTGAATGTGGACGGAACCGGCAAGCGAAGACTCACCACTGCAACAGAGGGCAGGGAATATGATCCACACTGGAGCCCTGACGGGACGAAGATCGTGTACAACGGAAACACCGTTGTATCGGTGCCATCAGCCAGTGGAACCGGATCAGCTGCTACCGCTACCGGGCAATCAGAGACCGATGCTAACGCGGACACAGGTGCGGGCGATGAAAGCAAGTCCACGCCCGGGTTTGGCTGGATGGTGAGCATAGGCATGGTGCTGCTTGTATACCTGTTTGCAAGGCGCGCAGTGTAAGGATACCTGCTATCCCCTATGTGAATACCCAAATTATCTAAAATAACATAAATGACACGAATGGATCATCTGAAGTCGGACGTCCTGTATTTTTTAAGCACTTGCGGGGCGTCCCGACTTCTGAAATGGCTTGCCCCGGGTATGCGTTTCATGTCCATACTCACCGTAGCTTATACGTCCTCGTGCGCCAAATTTCTACCATACAAGGGGGTCAGCACCAAAACGATGCCCCGCTTGATCTGCAATTACATTTAAATACCACAAGGCGTTAATTAATATATAACTACTAACCGGAGGCTGAATCATGAAATCCATAGTCGAAGACGCATTATCTCGGGCGGAAATGCAAGCAGACTCGCCAATATACCTGCAGGATCAGTCAATCGAGACTGATCAGGAACTTGAGAAGATCCTGTCAGAACTCAAGACCAACATCGCGGTCGTAGGATGCGGTGGCGGTGGCTCAAACACTGTCCAGCGGATGATGGAGGACGGCATCGACGGCGCCGACTTATGTGCCATAAACACCGATGCCCAGCATCTGCTTTACATCAATGCCAGTCAGAAGGTGCTGATCGGGCACAAGACGACAAAAGGACTGGGCGCGGGCAGCATGCCACAGATCGGGGAAGCCTCCGCCGAGGAAAATCTGGACGAGATTCAGAAGATCGTGGATGGCACTGATATGGTGTTCATCACCTGTGGGCTTGGTGGCGGCACCGGCACCGGAGCTGCTCCAGTCGTTGCGAAAGCCGCGCAGGAGGCTGGCGCACTCACGATCTCGATTGCGACACTCCCATTCACGGCAGAGGGTTCGATCAGACGAAGCAATGCCGAAGCAGGGCTTAAACGGCTGATGGAAGTGTCTGACACCGTAATCGTCGTTCCAAACGACCGGCTGATGGAAGTGGTGCCAAGACTCCCCTTGCAGGTTGCATTCAAGGTCTGTGATGAGGTTCTGATGCGAGCGGTCAAGGGCATCACCGAACTGATCACAAAACCGGGGCTGGTCAATCTCGACTTCGCAGACGTGCGAACGATCATGCAGAAGGGCGGCGTTGCGATGATCGGGCTTGGTGAGGCAGAGGGTGAGAACAAAGCGACAGAATCTGTGAAAAAGGCACTCAGAAGTCCGCTTCTCGATGTAGACATCTCTGGCGCAAATGCGGCACTCGTGAACGTGGTTGGCGGAGCCGATATGACCGTATCAGATGCAGAGGGTGTCGTTGAAGAAGTTTATCAGCGAATCGATCCTAATGCACGTCTGATATGGGGGGCACAGATTGACCCGGCTCTTGAGAACACGGTACGCACCATGCTCGTGGTCACTGGCGTCAAGTCGCCGCAGATCTACGGGAGAGGCGGCTCTACCGGACCAAGCGTCATCAGAAAATACGGCATTGATTTTGTGTGCTAAAACAATGTCGCTGACTGATTCGATCAAAATTGGTGAGTATACACGGGTACTCAAACTGGCGAGAAAGCCGAGCAGAGAAGAGTTTATAATGATTGCGAAGGTCGCCGGTGCAGGAATACTGCTGATTGGTTTTATTGGTTTTGTTATATATCTAATATTGACAGAACTGCCTGGAACTATTTTTTGATTGATAATACCATTACGAGATAATTCCATCCCAAAACCGGCAAAAACGATGAAACAGCGCGAGGAGGTGGCGTCTGCCTCCTTGCAAACTCTGGTCTGGAGTTGTGAGTTTTCTGTATAAAATCTCTATTTTAGTCCCGACGCACCGACGTCTTTGAGGTCAAGTAGCCAGGGGTCGTTGCTGACCCCAAGCCCTTTAATGACCGTACGTGCGATTTTCACAGCATACGACTCAAGAATTTTGTAACCTTTTCAGCCTCATGGCAGCAGTTTATGGATACCTACTCTAAGTTTCCGCAAGTTACAGTATTTTTGGTCAAGATAAGGGTTTTTATCGAGCTTCAGACTGGTATGTCTGACAATCTTCGTATCTGAGAAGCGTTTTCTACGAGGATCTGCCCCAACGCCACATAATGCAACCCCCGTCTTCGCAAGATTTATAAGAGATGGACTACTTAAATATATATACGGGGCTACTGAATTGGTTCTTTATCGAATTGATTCTTTACCGGGGGGTATCAAATATGACACTACGACTCAGAAATAGACAAAATAGTCAAACTGCGCTGAGGTTAAGCCATCTGGGGGTGGTTGCAACTACCCTGCTACTATCTTCGCTGATCCTAACTGCCGCTGCGTCAGACGATCGTGGCGAGCAGATATTTGAGCGAAATCTGGACGTTGGTGACGGCGTCGAGATTGCGCACAGTGTAAAAATAGAGGTTGTTGACACAACGGAAGACATTGTTGACTCTGCAGAGTTCAGTATATCAAGTCCGCGAGTGTTTGCACGGACTGTTAAGGTATTCATGGGCGATATGCCAACCAACTATGAAACTTATAATGGCATACGTATATATCTGGAGGTAATCTCGGTGCATGACGAGACTGTGCTTCTCCGGGTTACCGGACCGAATGGCTGGAGCGTGACCCGTTATTATGAGGCTGAAGATGCTAAAACTGAGTCGGAGCCTGCTACTGAAACAGTGACTGTGCCAGAGCTTGAGATCACACGGACGCTCGACAGAAACTATGTGGAACATGGGGCGCCGGTCGAGGTCACATTCAAGATTAGGAACACGGGAAACGGGACTGCATCAGAGATCGAACTGGACGAACCACCACTAAGAGGCGCGTATCAGGAAAACTGTCCGTCCACCATCGATAATATCGCAGCAGGCGCTACTGAAAGAGTTAGTTATGATCTTAAGATTGTTGATATGCCACCTGGAACTTATGAACTGGGCGCGACCCTGCTAAACTACAGGAGCGAGTCGGGCGCAGCGTATTCGTCCGAGTCATCGAGCAACACGCTTGAAGTCACGGCAAAGGAGGTTCAGGTGCCAACACTTGAGATCGGGATCACGATCGAGTCTGACGACGACGTTATAATCTGCGGCGACAGGTTCCTTGCGACTATTGGCGTCACCAACACCGGAAACGCCACCAGCGGCAGGGTCACTGTCAAGAGCTATCTACCTGATGACGTACGTGTCGCGGATGGCGAGATAGACCCGGTGTACGAATCGATCAAACCCGGTGATTACGAGGAGTATAAGGTCATGCTGATCGCCTACGAGCCTGGAAAGCACGTAATCGACATGGATATAATGTGGGCGGATGAGGAGGCGAGCGCGAGTGCCGAGTTCTGGGCAGAGCGGTCGAGTCTGGCTACATATTACCCACATATTCTGGCAGCCGTTCCGATAGGCTTATTATTGGTGGGTATTATAAGGAGACATAGGGAGTATTCATATTAAATAGAATATGAGGGGTAAATGATATGCTTAATATACTCATTCTTGGATTAGGACAATGTGGCAACCGGATACTTGATTCAATCAACAGCGAGGCGTTTGGAGGCAACGGCATGTTCGCAAAATATTACTCGAACCAGAAGTTTCCCGCCTCGGTCAAGACAATCGCGATCAATACCGCGATCAATGATCTAAAAGGGCTGAAATGCACACTCGCAAAGGATCGGTTCCATGTTCCGCACCTGCACGGTGTCGGTGCAAACCGTACCCTCGGAAAGAAAGTTTTTGAGGACAACAAAGAGCTTATCATGGGTGAAATCGATAAACGTGGATCGTTTGATCTGATATTTATCATCACATCCACCGCAGGCGGAAGCGGCTCATCGTTTGCGCCGCGTCTTGTGGAGGAACTGAAAGCAGCATACAACGCCCAGATCGTTTGCATCGCAGTGCTTCCGTTCAGGGAAGAAGGCTCCATATCACTGCAAAACACGGCTTTCTGCATAAAAGAACTTATCGAAGAGAAACCCAACGGTATACTTCTTGTGGATAACCAGTACCTGAAGAAATACGCCGGCGACATTAAATCCGCTTATGACAAGATCAATGAAACAACTGCACGGCGGCTACTCTTCCTGATCGAGGCACTCAACAGCGAGATGCTAATGGTCACCGATCTTGGAGACCTGAAGACCGTGATGAACGGGGGCGTTGGAATCGGAACCATGGGGTTCTATGAGTCGGACAACGGCAACACGGTCAAAGCCACCATTCTCGGAAGTTTTAAGCCAAGCGGACTCCTATTTCCTGCAAACGTGTACACAGAGGGTGCGCGTGCGATGTTGATCATTAAGGGCAGCAAGAATTATCTCGACCTTGACCTGATCAATAAAACCATCGAGGAACTGTCTGCAGAGGTCGGGCAGGTCTTCAAGGGCGTTCTAGTCAAGAAAGGTCCTGCAAAGGTTTTGTCGCTGTTTACCCTGAACTCGATACCTGAACTCGACAGCCTATACGCCAGCGCAGCAGATGCGATCCGCACCGAGAAGGTCAAGCGCGAGGAGTCGAAAAAACAGCTTGATGACGCGTTTGCTTGTATCGAGGAACTTGAGCCGATCTACTGACCCCCGATTCTGATCCGCCCGGATCATTACCATGCAATCCTGAAAAAGCATCGGTCAACTCCAGTGCTGGCTTGATTGCCTCGTTTATTCGCAAGGTTTATAAAATATAAACCGGCAGTCTGATACCAATGAATGGCGTCAGGATTCTGGTAATCGCAACTCTTTTTGTGCTGACATTTTCGATGGCGGCGACGGCAGCAGATCATAGAATCTTTGACGATGATCTGAGAGTCAACGAAGGGATAGAGATCGACAATGATATAGAAATTGAGGTTGTTGAGGTAAGTGATGCCGTTGTCGATTCTGCAAAGTTTCGCATCTCAAGTTACATGAAGCTTGCAGAGACGTACACAGTATACAAGGGCGATAGCCCGTCGTTTAAATACAAGACCTATAGTGGTAGCTACATATATATCGATGTGCTCGCGGTGCGGGGGGGCAACAGAGTTGAATTCAATGTTACCGGATCTGACAGATGGCGAGTGACCAATTATTACGAGGTTGAGCCCGAGGAGAGTGAGGATGATACCGAAGCTGTGACCGTACCCCAACTCAAAATCACAAGAACGCTTGACATATCCAGTGTGCAGAAGGGGCAGACGGTGGCAGTCACATTCAAGATCAAGAACGATGGAAACGGGACTGCATCAGAGATCGAGCTGGACGAACCCGCGATCAAGGGGACGTATGTAGAAGGTTGCCCTACCACACTTGATGACCTCGCAGCAGGCGCAGCCGAACGGGTCAGTTATGATCTTAGAATCGTTGATGCCGAGCCAGGTACGCACGAACTGAACCCGACCTTGCTGAACTACAAGAGCGAGTCAGGCATGTCATATTCATCCGAGTCATCAAGCAACGTGATCGTGATCGTGGCAGAGGAGGTTTTGGTGCCAGAACTTGGGATTGGGATCACAATTGAGTCTGACGACGACATTATAACCTGCGGCGACAGGTTTCCTGTAACCGTCAGGATCGATAACACCGGAAACGCAACCACCGGCAGGGTCACCATCAAGAGCCATCTGCCTGATGACGTACGTGTCGCGGATGGTGAGATAGATCCGGTGTACGAATCGATCAAACCTGGCGACTTTGAGGAGTATGAGGTTACGATGATCGCTTACGAGCCTGGAAAACATGTAATAGACATGGATGTGCTGTGGGCTGATGCGGAAGCGAGCGCGAGTGGCGAGTTCTGGGCAGAGCGGTCAGGTTTTGATAAGTACTACATATATATCCTTGCAGCAATTCCGATAGTCTTAATACTGGTATGGCTCATAAAAAGACGCAGAGAATATTCATTTTAGGTAAGAGACTAATAATATGCTGAACATACTCATTCTCGGACTCGGGCAATGCGGGAACCGGGTGCTTGATGCGGTTAATCACGAAGCATTCGGAAGCGGCGGCACGTTTGCAAAATATTACTCGCGTCAGAAGTTTCCCGCCTCGGTCAAGACGATCGCAATCAATACCGCGATCAACGACCTGAAGGGTCTGACCGACACACTCGCGAAGGACCGTTTTCACGTCCCGCACCTGCACGGGGTCGGCGCGAACCGCACACTTGGGAAAAAAGTTTTTGATGACAATAAAGAGCAGATTATGAGTGAAATCGACAAAAGAGGGTCGTTTGAGCTTATATTTATCATCACATCCGCCGCGGGTGGGAGTGGGTCATCATTTGCGCCGCTTCTTGTGAGAGAACTGAAGAAAGCATATAATGCCCAGATTATCTGCATTGCGGTACTCCCGTTTCGGGAAGAAGGCTCCATCTTCCTGCAGAATACAGCGTTCTGCATACGGGAGTTAGTCGCGGAGAAACCCAACGGGATACTTCTCGTGGATAACCAGTACCTGAAGAAATACGCCGGCGACATCAAATCCGCGTATGATAAGATCAACATCTCGGTCGCAAGGCGGGTGCTCTTCCTGATCGAGGCACTCAACAGTGAGATGCTGATGGTCACAGACCTCGGAGACCTGAAGACGGTGATGAACGGCGGAATCGGTATCGGGACGATGGGCTACTACGAGGCAGGCAAGGATGGCACAATCAAGTCCGCGATTCTCGGGAGTTTTAAGCCAAGTGGGCTTCTTTTCCCCACAAATGTATATAACGAAGGCGCCCGTGCGATGCTGATCATCAAGGGCGATAAGAAGTATCTTGATCTTGATCTGATCACCAAGACTGTTGAAGAGCTTTCTACGGATGTCGGGCAGGTTTTCAAAGGAGTTCTTATTAAAAAATGCAGACCAAAGGTCTTATCGCTGTTTACTCTGAATTCGGTGCCCGAACTTGAGAAATTGTATGCTGACGCTGCGGATGCGATTCGTTTTGAGATAGATAAGCGAGAACAGTCAAAGAAACAGCTTGATGACGCGTTTGCCCACATAGATGACCTTGAGCCAATATACTAAAATATCCCGATCTATTCCCAGGGTGTTTGCCAAAAAACGAGGTGCGATGTGATCATAAGGCAATACGAGGAAGATATCACGCTTGCATATATTACTGACACGCTGACAAAAATGGGTTTCAAAGTCTCCCGCGTCGAAGATGGTCACGATCTGTACTACAGTGATGCAAGTCGCATGTATACCGAAAACAATATGAGGGTTCGTGCAAGAAGAAAGTTGCTTGACAAAATGGTGATCGAAGTGAACGGCGAAATGAATATTGTTTTTGTGTACGGCGATGCGACTGATGCGAAGGCTTTTCTAGACAATCTGGCAAGGATGTAGGTAGTTAAATATGGCAACGCCAATAGGAAAGCGAACAAAACTCATAAACGACCCTTCTGATTTGGTATTGTTGCTGCGAACCTTCGGCTCAACTACCCACAAGGAAGTCTTTGATGAATTGTCTGATGGGTGGGTGACCGAACAGGAACTCTCAGAGCGCATCGGCGCGGACGTTAATCAGAGTCTTGATATCCTGCGAAAGAGCGGTTTGATCGAAAGCCAGTGGCGGATGCCAGAACCCGGAAAAACACCAGACAAGGAATACACAACGACATATTCGAAGTTACACGCGAATTTTCAGTGTTCGGTCAAGGATATAAGCGACCTGATCATGATAACATTCAAGAGCGATGCGGAAATCGCCGAAATGGTCGATGCGATCGAGGAAGAGGTTACAAAAGGCAATCGCTCGATGGTGGGATTATCCAGAGCCCTTGATATGAGTTCAGCACTCATTAGAGGTGTTGCAAGACGGTCCTGCCGACTGGCGGTCAAAGGACAACGTCTCGAACTGATAACGTAAGTTTATACCTTCCCACTGGCAGGTCTCCTGGACCTTGCCAGCGGAACACTTTCACAAAGTCTGATCACTCAACTACGGATACGGTTCCGCGCATCGCATTCCCGCGGCCTGAACAATAATACGAGTAGTTGCCCGGCGTGTCGAACGTATACTTGAACTTCTTGCCGTAGCTGATCGACTGATTCTCCCATAGCCCATCTGCACTCACCAGTATGAAAGTATCATATGAATCTTGGAGATTGATCCAGTTCAGCGCCTCGCCCGCACGAATTGTCGGAGTCTTTGGCGCCATCGCATAATTCTGGAGATATATTGGTTTTGGCGGGTTCAGCTTGACGGTTTCGGTCGGGGTTGGTTCCGGTGTTGGGGTTTCCGTGGGTGTCAGCTCCGGTGTCGCGGTCGCTGTCGGCTCAGGTGTCGCGGTTGGGGTTGGCGTTGGTGCAACTCCGTTGTCATCATCTCCGATGCATCCGGCAAACAGCGCTGCAACCACCAGCAGCGATACAAGCAATATGGAATTTGATCTCATGTTGAATCTGTTCGGGGTATCTGATTGTAAAGTTGTTGGTTCGATCCCAATCTTTAAGATTGATGGAAATGTTTACTACGATGTCAAGACGTGGGTGTAAGTTTAGCATGAATGGAACAGAATGTGATGTAAATTCTATGGGGTTCTCCTGCCCTGCGCTGGTCGCTGCGGTGGCAGAGGTATCGCACTTACGATTTCGGGATGCGCGTGTGCTCTTTGATCCAATTATCAAGAACGCAGCCCGAATATGGTTGCAAGAGTCAAACATCGACACTTCAAAGAAGTTTGACTGGCTGGAGGGCGCGATCTCCTGTTTTGTTGAGTCGATGCCAGATCCAACAGACATCACTATGACCGAGACACCGGGCGGCGCAATTAAACTCGTGATCGGCAACACCTGCCCGTTCTGGTGCGCGTGTCAGATCATGGATGAAAAGATTGGGGTGATCGAGGGCTGTGCAGAAGCGATCACGCTACTTCAGGTGATTGATCAGATGTGGCAGTCAAGTGAATCACTTACCTACGAATTCCAGCCATCGCAGAGGCGCGGCAAACCGTGCATAATTTACATCGGGACGGTCGAGCAGATCCTGCTTAACCGGGACCATCAAAGCCTGTATACTCGCTGATGCGCTCACTTTCTCCAAACAACAACTGGGTGATCGATGGTTTGTTCATATAAGTGATAGTAGGCTCCCCTGTGATGTTTCCGAGATTGGCAGCTACGTCGATGGCATCGTACATATTACCAGTCTCGTCCACCAGACCAAGATCTACTGCGTTTGCGCCTGTGTATATGCGCCCGTCAGAGATGTTTAACACATCATCCCGGGTCATGTTTCTTCCGCTTACGACTGCATCCACAAACCTTGAAAACGCATCCATCACCACCTCGTCGGCATACTCCTTCTCATCGTCAGTCAGGTTTCTCCAGTCCGCGCCCATGTCCTTAAACTCCCCCGATTTCGCAACCCAGTGCTCGATCCCCTCTTCGTCATAGTATCCGGATTTGTTCTCAAAGACCCAGATCACGCCGATGCTGCCTGTGATGGTGTCCGGATTTGCAATGATCCAGTCAGCCGGGGCAGAGATGTAGTACGCAGCACTTGCAGCGACATCAGCCATCGAGATCACCACCGGCTTTCCATCCACTTTCACCTTCGCAATCTCGGTTGCGATCTCCTGCGCCGCGACGGGGGTGCCGCCCGGGCTGTTTATCCGTAGGACGATCGCTTTTATATTATCATCCTTTGCCGCAATCCGCAGGTTCTTGCAGATATTCTCTGATGTTGCAAACCCAAATCCATCCGGAATCCCCCCGGTGATCATTATTCCCTGCACATAGATCACTGCAACTTGATCTTTGGCAGGATAGAACCCCTGGGTGTCAAAATCTCCGAAGATCATTGCAAGGCTCACTCCGATGACCGTTATCAGCAACAACACGATCGCAATATATACAAAAAATCCTTTCAGCGGGTTTTTCCTTGGTGGCGGGGTTGGAACCTGGGTCGGCGCCGGAGGTGGCAAGATTGGCGGCTGTGGTGGTGGCGATGACGGTGGGGGCACTGCGGTTGGTACCGGCGAAGGTGACATCTCAGCAACAGAACTCCCGTCATCGATCCGGGTCTTCCGATCGGCCTTGTCGAGGATCTCATCTATATGTTTGAGTTCTCGATCCGGGTCTGACAGGACGACTGCGTCGGTGTCGCTGCTCTGATCGCCGATATGCTCTGGCTCTGGTAGAGTCATCAATGGTCTATGGGTGATGTGACCTTAAAAGCGTTCTTTTAATCCGCACATCACCGGGCGTTTATGCCGACAGCCGCCTTGCAATATCATCTCCGACATCGCTTGTGCTGGCTGACCCTCCGAGATCGTACGTCTTGACATCCCCATCGGCGAGATTCGCCTCGATTGCACCAATGATCGACTGTGCAGCATCGCGCTCGCCAAGCTCCTCTATCAGCATCGCACCAGCCCAGATCGTTGCGACCGGATTGACTTTGTTCAAGCCTTTGTGCTTTGGCGCGCTTCCGTGTATTGGCTCAAACATCGAGACGCCGTCAGGGTTGATGTTTCCGCCCGGTGCAAGCCCGAGTCCGCCCTGGATCATCGCGCCAAGATCGGTTATGATGTCGCCGAACATGTTTGGAGTGACCACCACATCGAACCACTCAGGGTTCTTCACAAACCACATGCAGATTGCATCAACGAAATTGAAATCGGTCTCAATATCAGGATAGCCATCTGCAACCGATGTGAAGACTTCTCTCCAGAATCCATAGATGTCGGTCATTACGTTTGCCTTGTCCACTGACGAAAGATGCTGTTTTCGTGTGGGACCTGATGCGAGTTCAAATGCGTACTTAATCACACGCTCGCTCCCCTGCCTGCTGATCAGCCCGATCTGGTATGCAATCTCGTCAGCGTCAGTCTCGACATCCAGGTCGAACTTTACCTGGTAGAGGTTACGCACGATCTCCGCGGAACCATGGCTCTTGCCAGCGCTGCCGCGCCCACCAACGCCGATGTACAGGTCTTCGGTGTTCTCCCGCACCACGACAAAATCGATCTCCTCAGGTCCCTTGTCCTTCAGCGGAGTAGCGACTCCATTCAGAAGTTTGACAGGTCTTAAGTTGATGTACTGATCAAAATAAAACCGTGTGGTCAGGAGAATCCCCTGTTCAAGCACGCCTGGCGGAATACGCGGGTCCCCGATCGATCCGAGATAGATTGCGTCATATCCGGACAGTTCCTTAAGCGTATCCTCTGACATGAGTTCTCCGGTCTCAAGATAGTGCTCTGCGCCATGCGGATACTGGATCCAATCGATATCGAATCCGTGTACCTCGCCTGCGGCGTCAAGAACCTTTTTTCCTTCAGCGACTATCTCAGGACCAATGCCATCGCCCGGGATAACCGGGATTTTATACTGTGTCATGGTTCATCCTCGGCTCAATCATTGGTGTCAGGATGATAAATCTTTTGCGACTGGTGGTTT
>JAUVEF010000204.1 GCA_030594905.1 Methanosarcinales archaeon | reverse complement strand
GAGGTGAAAATGAACTGTCTCAAACTCAGCGACATCATAAATCGTGGCGAGGATACTTTTAATCAATTTAAGGCCAACTTTTACAGCGTAGATAAGCTTGCGGTGGAAATTTGTGCTTTTGCCAATTCCGATGGTGGAAGTCTATACATCGGAATATCAGATAGTGGGGACCTGGAAGGGCTCAGTAAGGAAGACGTGAATCGGTTAAACCAATGGATTTCCAACACAAGTTCTTCAAAAATTGCGCCTCCACTCTTTGTTAAAACCGAGATCCTAATCTGTGATGGCAGGAGGATCTTGATCATCCATGTACCAAAAGGGAGTAACAAACCTTATGCAGTGAATACGACTGAATTCTGGGTAAAAAGCGGGGCCGATAAAAGAAGAGCAACAAGAGAGGAACTTTTGAGGCTTATGCAATCCTCCAACTTTCTATTTGCTGATGAGATCGGGACCGGTGCAGGAGTCGAAGATTTTGATGCGGATTACTTCAAACGTTTTTATGAGCAGTATTATACGGAAAAAGTAGAAGATATAGATGTCCCTCTTGAGAAATTGCTTGAAAATCTCAGACTCGTCAAAAATGGGCAACTGACGCTCGCAGGACTGTTGTTATTTGGTAGATCTCCTGAGAGGGTGAGACCACAATTCGTTATAAAGGCGACCTATTACAAAGGTAATGATATCCACTCAAATGAATATAACGATAGTGAGGCGATAGAAGGGAGACTTATAGAACAATTCGAGTACGGTGTCAGTTTCATACGGAGAAACCTTAGGGGTCTTCAGAAGAACAGGAATATAAACGCGCCTCCGATACTCGAGATCCCGAAAGAGGCTTTTATGGAGGCTGTGGCAAATGCAATCGTCCATAGAGACTATTTTATAAATGCACCAATATTTATTAATATCTTTAAGAACCGGTTGGAAATAATAAGTCCGGGAATCCTTCCAAACACCGTTAATGAGGAGAACCTGCGATATGGCGTCCACATCGAAAGAAACCCCACGATTCTTTCATTTCTGGAAAGGGATAACAAGTTCAGGTACAGTGGGCGAGGCAGCGGGGTTCCGAGAATGGTAAGGCTGTGCAGGGACGAGGGCGTTAAACTCGATCTGGTGAATGATAGGGATAAACAGGTATTCAAGGTTGTTTTTCACAGGATACCTGATGAAGACTGAAATACGATGCCAGACAGCAGATGACCCCAGAAGACGCACTCCACCTGCTCCACAAAGCAGGCTGCCCACCAGACGTTATCGCACACGCCCGGGCAGTCGCTGAATACGCCCGGGAGATCGCGGAGCAATACAACGAGAGGCACAAGAACCACGCGGACATCGAACTGGTGATCGCAGGCGCACTGCTCCACGATATCGGGCGTGCATGCTCAAATGGCATCGATCACGCAGTCGCGGGAGCAGAGATCGCGCAGGCGTTTGGTTTGGACACGCGGATCGTGCGGATCATCAGGCGGCATATCGGGGCTGGCATCCCAAAAGATGAGGCAGAGCGGCTCGGGCTTCCGCGGGAAGACTATCTGCCTGAGACTGCTGAAGAGATGATCGTTGCTCATGCCGACAATCTCGTGGACGACACAACCTGCATCAGCATAGACGAACGGATACGGCGGATGCGGAAGCGTGGGTTTGACAGCGATGCGATCGACAGGATGATCCGGCTGCACAACGCTGTGACGGTTAGTGGTGCCTTAACCAAACATCGATGGATCGCACCATATCCCTTGGTAAACCGGGGATCAACAAAGTCCACCCATCCACCCATCCATCGAAACAAGGTTGATGGACATCCACCACCCACCACTACCAGATGCTTGACCTGTTGATACTCTCGGTACTGATCGGCTTTGCGCTCGGCTTGATCTCGGGGCTCATCCCGGGCATACACACGAACAACTTTGCGCTGATCCTGCTTGCGCTCTCTCCTGCCATCGCAGACCTCGGATTCTCAAATATCCACATAGCGGCGATGATTCTTGCAAACTCGATCACGCACACCTTCTTAAACATCATCCCATCGGTGTATCTTGGGGCGCCTGACGCGGATACCGCGCTTGCAGTGCTGCCGGGTCACGCTATGCTGCTTGACGGGATGGGGATGGCAGCGATCAGGTTGTCAGCCCTCGGCAGCGCAGGATCGATCGTCGTGTCGTTGCTGATCGCAGCTCCGCTCGTTCTCTTCTTCGGACATTATTACGACTTCATGCGCGAGAATATGGGCTGGATCCTGCTGATGATCGTTCTGCTCATGATCCTCACCGAATCCGGCAGATACATCGAGGGGCAGGGGTCTCTCGCGCATCTGAAGTACAAATTCTACGCGGTTGTGGTTCTCCTGCTCTCCGGCATTCTCGGAGCGATCGCATTTGGGAACGAAGATCTGATGCACCCGTATTTCCAGTTCGGCTCACCCTCAATTCTTCTTTCGCTGCTGACCGGTCTCTTCGGCGCGTCCGTGCTCCTGATCAGCGTGCTTACGAAATCA
>JAUVEF010000156.1 GCA_030594905.1 Methanosarcinales archaeon | reverse complement strand
TGCTGCAACTGCGGGCACTGCGTGTCCGTGTGCAATGGCGGGGCATTCGCAGCTGAGATGGGCACGATCCCTTTGCACGGAAAAACAATCCCGATCATACTGCGGCATTCGGACCGGAAAGGCGCGATCAAACTTGCAGATGAGCTGAAAAAGCTGATTGAAAGTGGGTCATTTCTCCTGACCGAATCTGTCGAGCGGCTTGGTGAACCATGAACCAAATGGGGGTTATCCGGACCGTACTTCTTTTACTCATCATATTTTCCATCCCCTCGCCAGTGTATGCCTCCGATGAGGATAATGCTGCTGTTGTCGAGTTTTTCTATGAAATAGGCTGCAAAAAATGCGAGAAGATGAGACCGATCGTGGAGAATGTTGCTTTTGAACATAATCTCTCGGTTGTGGAGTATGAGATCACTGATCGATCAGGCTTCGAAAGAATGGACAAGTACGGAATCATGGTCGTCCCGGCGGTCGTGATCTCTG
Organism: Methanosarcinales archaeon; assembly: GCA_030594905.1. The sequence continues at coordinate 3,407 of JAUVEF010000156.1, read as the reverse complement.
GGCAGGTGACCCTATATTCCGATTATGATGATAATATTACCATGCTTGCAGATCTGCTCGATCGGGACATACAGAATATCCCAGCCATGCGGAATCGGACGCAGACCGGAAATCAGACAGACCAGATCAACCAAACAGGTCAAACAAGTCAGACAGACCAACAAGGCCAAGTAAACCAGACCGGAGCACAGCAGCCGCTGATCAAGCTATCAGTCCCCACAGTCTTTGTTGCCGGGCTTATCGCAGGATTCAACCCCTGCCTGCTCGCAATACTTGCATTTATTGCATCGATCACGTTATCAGGCGGAGAGAGTGGGCAAAGCGGGAGCCGCCGGATGTTTCGGCTTGTGGTGGTATTCTGTGCTGGCATATTTATCACGTATCTTGTCGCTGGCTTTGGGCTGCTTCAGGCGATCGGGCATACCGAAGGTACGCGGGAGATAATCGAAAATATATTGATCGCAATCATCGTATTGCTTGGAATATGGCACATATATGATGCATACCATGTTAAAAAATATGACCGATCCTCGTTCAAAACATCCGGATCCACGATGCGTTTTATTGAGGATCTGATCAAAAGGGAGAGTCTGGTTGCGATATTCGTGCTTGGAGTTCTCTTTTCGCTTGTCAAAGCTCCGTGCGTTGGTGCGTTGTACCTCTCGATACTGAACATGTTGATCAGGGATGGCGGTGCGTATGGCATGTTGTATCTCAGCGTGTACAACCTCGGGGTGGTCTTTCCCGTGCTCGTTCTCGGGCTTGCGATGACGCTTGGGATGCAGCCTGAATCTGTGAATCGGTACAAGGACGAACACCGGAGTTCGATCAGGTTTGTGACTGGAGCAATGCTTCTTGCGATCGCGGTGCTGATGGGCGCAGGCGTGGTGTGAGCGATTTGGATCCCAGGGGCTTTTCAAAGCTCTGAAACCGCTGTGTTGATAAATGCCACAGTCTCAAAGGAGATGAAAGGATGTATGTGTTTAGCTGAGGCGGAAAAAAACCACGAGATTGACACAAGAGGGCGATGGCACACACAAGATATTGGTGATGTGTTTCGCATTTTATATCCTGTTTATTCGGCAGTGTGTTAATTTCCGTAACCCGTCACAGTTTTTTCATCTTCTACATACCATACTGATGGCGATTTTACATAATTTTGATGTGCCATTCAAAATCACTACCAGTAGGGTGCATAAAAGATGGAAAATTGTGATAGGTCACGAAAGTTAATACACTACCCAAAATCAAACCCCACCCGAAAGGCAGTTTTTACTCGATTTTTTGTGAAAAAATCGTGGGTCACAAGTCGTCTGCAACCAGATCTAATAGCGGCTTGTGGACATGCCCGTTTGACGCAAGCATACTCACCCGCGATTCGATCGAAAGCTCGCCGGTAAGCGGCATTCCAGTGGTAGTGGTGACCATGCCGCCAGATTCCTCAACAATGAGCTTTCCTGCGGCAATATCGGTGATCCGCAGGTATCTGCGAAAGTCAACAAATGCGTCCAGGACACCCGAGGCAACATAACAGAGTTCGAGTGACGAACACCCAAGAACTCGAATTCTCCGTACAATCCTTCCGAGATCGACCACTTTTGTCGAGTCGGTCCGGTATGCGTAAGCAGTCACGCTCAATTTTTGCATTTCACTGACTCCTGACACACCGATACGTTTTTTATTGCAGTAAGCTCCCTTACCCGCCTCTGCGTAATACACATCACCTGAATGCAAATTCTCAATGAAACCAAGTGAGATGTCGGAAAGATCGGATCTGCCAATGGCGATGGAGACTGAATAAAACGGGATACCAGCCACTACGTTGAAAGTCCCATCGAGTGGATCAAGCACGACTGTGAAATCGACGTCGCTCTTCCGAACATCCGGACTACGCAGGTCTCCGAAAATAACTTTTTCGCCACACTCTTCGCTTATAAGTAATATCTTCCGCCCATCAGCCTTCAAAATGTCGATTGCAGCATTCTCTGCTATTTCGTCGATTTTTTTTGTGGGTGTGCCGTCTGCGCCGGTGTACAGTTCCTGTCCCGACTCGGGTGTGCCGATGACGGGTTCGATCGCATCGGTGATCGCGGCAGAGATCTCGGTGCAGAGTATCCGCATGTCCATATTTAATAATGGGGCATATAGATATATAAGGAGGGCAGTCAACAGGTGTGCCGATGAAGGAAATAACTGGTGGTGTTTGCGCTGTCCGCGGTGTGCGTGCGCACGGGATTAAAGAAGGAAAGGACGGACTTGCCGTGATCACGGGTGAAGGGGCATCTTCTGGAGTTTTTACGAAAAATAAGATCATTGCAGCTCCGCTTGTCATTACCAAAACGCACCTCGCTGAACACCGGCTGTATGCGGTTGTTGCAAACAGCGGATGTGCAAATGCACTCACTGGAAAGCGTGGGCTTGCAGATGCCACCCGCACAGCAGAGCTGGTTGCAGGCAGGTTCGGCGTTCCTGTCGATTCGATCGGCGTTGCATCGACTGGGGTCATCGGTGTGCCCCTTGACATGGACTGGATCGAAAACCGGATCGATTCTGTGATCGCCGGATTATCTAACACTAACGAGGGAAGCACGGCAGCCGCTCGAGCCATCATGACGACAGACACCACGTCCAAGGAGTTTGCAGTTGAACTCCCCTCAGGCACGCGAATCGGCGGCATCGCGAAGGGATCTGGCATGATCTGCCCGAATATGGCAACGATGCTTGCGTTCATCTACACCGACGCGGATCTACCGCATGAAACGCTTGATTCGTGCCTGAAACGGGCGGTGGATTGCAGTTTCAACATGATCGTGGTGGATGGCGACACCAGCACCAACGACATGGTGCTTATGACGGCGACTGCTGAATCAGGCACGCCAGACCGGGATGAGTTTCAGGAGGGGCTCGATTATGTCTGCACCGAACTTGCGAAGATGATTGCCCGTGATGGTGAGGGCGCAGAGAAGTTAATCGAGGCAAGGGTTACCGGAGCGGGGACTGAGAATGATGCCCGGAAGGCAGCAAAAGCAATTGTCCAATCGCCGCTTGTCAAGACCGCGGTTCATGGCAACGATCCGAACTGGGGGCGGGTGATCGCTGCTGTGGGATATTCCGGCGCTGACATCCATCCGGACCAGGTGTCGCTTGCGCTATGCGGTGTGTCAGTCATGGATCGCGGTATGGTGGTCGATGGTGCTGATGTAGACATGAGCGGTGAGGATATCAGGATCGCTGTCGATATAGGGCTTGGTGTTGGCGAGGCGGTTGCATGGGGCTGCGATCTGACATGTGAATACGTGCGGATCAATGCGGAATACACGAGTTGAGGTGTGTGGGATGCTCAATTATACCTAAACCATGCGAGATACTTACAAACCCTCGAAGTAGTGTTAATGGGATGCAAACCG
>JAUVEF010000199.1 GCA_030594905.1 Methanosarcinales archaeon | reverse complement strand
AAATCGCCGCAGAGAATCGCCGCAGCCAGCCCGAACTGCTTGTAAACACTTGGGACACCCCTGCGCACAAGACCCACATCCAGTATGTCATCGTGTATCAGCGATGCTGAGTGGATCAGTTCGATCGCGAGCGCGGCATCGATACATTCGTCCGCATCGCCGCCGAAGAGTTCGGAAGAGAGAATTAGTATGATCGGGCGGATTCTTTTTCCCCCCGAATCGAATACGTGGTGGACGATACGTTTCAGATTCGATTCATCGAGATCATCTATCATACTGCCGATTGCGCCGTTTATCAGCCGGTATTCGTACCAGTCCGTGATCATCAGTATGCCTCGTTATTCTGTAGTCTCAAGCGGGGTCGCCTCGGTGCTGTATTTTGATGGACATTTGGTTACTATCTGGTTTGCGGATATGGTGTTGTTGGGGTACAACTTTCCGGTGACGGCAGCATGATTTCCTTCCACCAGATTTGGGGGATGATGCTCCACATAACTGACATTGACATCTCTGTGTCCATCCGTAAGGGTGAATAATATCGTTGAACCGTTATCCATGTAGCGAAGCGTCCCTTCCGCAACGGTGCCGTTTACATGCACCTGCTTTCCGATGTGCTCATCGGTAAGCTCCGAGACCGCGAGTTGTTTGTTCCCAATAGGGATGCCCCACAATCCGACCACCAGTACAACGAGGATCACGACAGATGCAAATATCGTCTTACGTCTCCTATCCATGTGTGCTCCGATTCCCCCTCGTTCTTGATAATCGTGATCGTGTGAGCAGCAGGTGTATGGTGTAGAGCCCGAGTCCTGCCCATACGATGCCGAATGCGTATAGCAGATAATTCATAGTCTTTATGATTGTGGTGATTCTATTAAATATTTGCCGCCGCGGTAGTTCGCAATCGAAACGTTAATGTGCACTAGGTTACTGTATTATATGTTCCCACGCTCCGGTAGTGTAGTCCGGCCAATCATGGTGGCCTTTCGAGCCATTGACTCGGGTTCAAATCCCGGCCGGAGCATTGGATTTTATCGAAATTACTTTGCGTGTTTCCGGTATTAGTCCTTTCCACGTACTCTGGTAACTTGTAGATAAAATCGGTGGGATCGGCGTTACGCTCACTCCCGGTGTGAAATGACCGGCAGATGCTGCTTTTCGCCAGCGCCCGCTCAGGAAAAACGTCTGGCGTCGAGACTTGCGACCGACTTTTGGGAGGTTTTTTATAATATAATCACAGGTTGATCCTACACGGCGCGGAGACTCCGGTCGGAGAGAATCGCGCGTTTGCCAGAGGTGGATGAAATGAATGTGGATACAAAACATAATATCTTAGGAATCTGTATTGCAATTGTGTTGCTTGGCGCTTTTATAGGGGGTGCATCGGCAGCATTTTGCCCAGAGAGCTACATGGGAACGGTGATTGGAAAAGATGCCGAGAATAATACGTTTGGAATTCAGACAACACATAATTGGTCGTATAACTGGTCGCATATTGGATGGCAGCCTAACGACATCGTCATAGAATGGCTATTTCCAAATGAAGATGCTGCGAATGAGATATGTGTTGGTGATTATGTGGAGGTATTCGGTTTCGCAGCATCTCCTGGCCGGGCCATCGGTTTAGGAAAGATAAACTCAAGCACAGAGGTGATTATAACTGACATATACGGCGATCCCAATTTCTTGGAGCCTTATTGGTTATCAGAACCCAGGGATCCCCCTTTATTAGGTAATTTCACGATAGAATACAACAACGCACCCAATTGTTCAGATTGTAGTATGTGCAACTGCGAAGCGAATTATACCAATGTAACCATCATTAATGGGACGGGTCAGGTAGAAGTAGACGATCATCAATTGTATCCGGGACAGACCTGCATGTACGTGGGAATGCAATATCGCATCGATATCACGTTTTATTCAGGAGAAGCTCCTGCCTGCCCTATGTGCAATGATTCATGCCCTCCTGGTCCACAGCCCATCTCAAATTTTACAATACATATAAAGACGGCAAACCAGCCTCCTGCGACCCCCCGCGGTGATCTGAACCACGATGGAAATGTTACCCCCGCAGACGCTGTGATCGCGCTTACAATCGCAGCCAGCGGCGGAGAGAACTATAATGCGGACATCGATGGCGACGGCAAGGTCACATCCCTTGACGGGCTCATGATCCTGCAGGCGGCGGCTGATAACATCGAGATAGGACCATGACCGCGGAACAATCCGTCCCGCCATAATACCTGAATGGTTAATGGTTAAAAGCGATCCAACTTATTCGCCAAGTACCGCATCGACGACAGTATCCTCCTCGATCCGCACGCCCTTCTTCCTGAAGAATCGCGTGACATTGTGGATGTCCCGCATCAGAAACTCCATGGCATTCGGATGATCAAGGGTCACAGACTGACCCATATCGATGAAAACAACCTCGCTGTCATGCATCAGCATGTTAAACTCGCTCAGGTCGGCATGTACGAGATTTGCGTGGTATAATAGCCGGACATACTCCACAGTGGTATCAAACGCCTTCCGCGCCTGATCAGGGGTCAATGGCACCTCACGGAGTTGCGGCGCGGCGATCTCATCCTCTCCGATAAACTCCATTAAAAGAACGTTATTTCTCTCGACAAACGGTTCCGGAACACGTACCCCTGCTGCA
>JAUVEF010000136.1 GCA_030594905.1 Methanosarcinales archaeon | reverse complement strand
TCTGGCAGAGATCAATATGAAGGGTTTTGTAAGTAAGTTGCTTATGCAGCTCTTACAGAGCCATCGGGTTCAGGGTACAGAGATTACCCCGGTTGTTGCCGTAGCCGATCATCCCGTCCCGATATCTACGGCAGTGCCGGTTGGATTAATCGTCAATGAACTGCTCTCAAACGCCATGAAACACGCTTTTGTCGGCAGAAATGAAGGGACGGTTAAGGTCAGTATCACTGCATCAGAAGAAGGCAGAATCAACCTGACGGTGAGCGATGATGGTGTCGGACTCCCTGCCGGATTCGATATCAATAAAACCGGAACGCTGGGCTTGCGCCTGATAAAAATCATCACGGAAGACCAGTTGCGTGGGACCCTAAAGGTCATCAATGAGGAAGGCACAACCTTTAATATAGAATTTAACATAAGATACTAATGGCGGGTTGAATGCGGAAAGCAAAGATATTGATTGTTGAGGATGAAGCTGTCGTGGCTGAAAACCTGGAAATGGTGATCGACGATGGCGGCTATGATGTGGTCGGGCGCGCCGACAATGCAGACGCTGCCGTAACTGCCGCAAGTGAACTTAAGCCCGACCTGATATTGATAGATATCATCCTACGGGGGCAGAAAAATGGCATAGACGCATCCTACGAAATAAAAGAGAAATTAGACATCCCTGTTATATTTTTGACCGCATATTCCGATTTTAAATTGGTCGATAGAGCCAAGAGCACCGAACCTTATGCATATATCGTTAAACCGTTTCAGGAGGGGGAACTATTCGCATCAATCGAGATGGCTCTGTATAAAAGCCAGATAGAAAGGAGATTGAGAGAGAGCGAGACAAAATTCAGAGATCTGACTGAATTATTGCCACAAACCGTTTTTGAAACGGATGAACGAGGCAATCTCACGTTTGCCAACCGTGCCGGATTTGACCGTTTCGGCTATACCCGGGATGACTTTGAAGGGATTTTGACCATCCTCCAGATGGTATCCCCGGAAGACCGGGACATAGCTAAAGAAAATATTGGGAAAGTCATGAGGGGTGATGATTTAGGTGGCGTGGAATACCTGATGCAGAGGAAAGATGGTGAAACGTTCCCTGCCATTGTATATGCTAGCCCTATTATTTACAAAAACAAACATGTTGGCTTGAGAGGAGTTCTTATAGATATTACCAGTCGTAAACAAGCAGAGAAGCGTATCAAAGAGGAATATCGCCGTGCAGAATTTTATATCGACCTCATGAGCCATGACATAAATAACGCAAGTCAAGTCGCGAGTGGATATCTTGATCTATTGCTCCAAACGCGGGAGTTCCCTTCCGAATTCAGGAAACATGTGGAGATCGCTCTTAATCATGTCAGAAAAAGTGCTAATATCATATCCGACGTGAAGACACTCTCGGAGCTTCAGTCAGGCGAGGCGGAACTTGCAAGTATCGATATATACCCGGCATTTGCAAGCGCAGTTGAGACTGCCATATCACAACCAAAAGATGTTGAGATTAACGCGGATATAACTGAGGGTAGATATTTTATCAGCGGCAATGCGATGCTCTTTAGCGTCTTCTCAAACCTCCTGACCAATGCAGTCAAGTTCGATCAACACGAGATTGTCAAGATCGATGTTGATATCAGTCCGTCAGATGATAACAAGTGCTGGAAGCTTGAGTTCAAGGATCGGGGGCGCGGCATCGGCGATCCCTATAAGAAGATCATATTTGACCGTCTGGAGCGAGCTGGCGAGAGTGCACAGGGCACGGGCCTTGGGCTTACTATCGTTAAGTACATCGTCGAGAGCTACGGCGGAAGCGTCTGGGTGGAGGATCGGGTCAGTGGGGACCGGGCGAGGGGTAGCAATTTCATAATGCTGCTTCCAAAGGAGTGATTGATCATGGCAGCGATATTCATTGTGGATGACGAACCGATGCTTCACGAACTCTATAGTGACATTCTTGAGATGAGCGGACATGATATCGTTGCAAATGCGTATGACGGCGATGAGGCGGTTGAAATACTCAAAACGATGGACAAACCTCCTGAGATTGTGATTATGGATCACCGAATGCCTGGTAAGGACGGGATCGAGACCACAAAAGAACTGCTGAAAATCCGTCCTGATATGAAAATTGTATTTGCTAGTGCTGACAAGGCGGTCATGGGTGATGCGCTTGCAGCGGGCGCGTGTGATTTTCTGGCAAAGCCATTTCCCGTGAGTGATCTGTTGCTGGAGATCGAAGAGCTGATCGCAGCAATGTAGCCAATCTGTCGATTGGGTTTTTATTCTCTGATACCGCTGAGTATGCCACTCGTCGTATCACCACACATCGCCCACATCACCCGCCCGAAATATGATCAGCGCCACGCCATGGTCATCTTCGATGCGCTTTCCATGAAACGGGTGGTCTCCGCAGACGACCACACAGGTATCTTCATAGAGGCATTCGCAGATCTCTGCTATGTGTCGATCGATGCTCCCGGCTGCAAAAGCCAGATCCTTAAAGCTCCTGCCTTCATGCGCATACCGATCGATCGCCCTGAAGTGCAGCGCCATGAGGATGGGTTTATATTTCAGAAGATCGACTGCATGTTCCTTGATCGCTTCGTCGTATGCAATGATATCTCTGCTGTCAGGCACGCCTCTGGAGAGTTCGATCTTTGTCTTCATGGCTGCCGCTCCATCCGTCTCGATGACGACCGCGGTCTTAACTCCACATTCCTCTGCACACTCAAGCACCGATTTGATCGACGAAGTGAGCACATCAGCGGTGGTGAGCACGCGATGAGTCTCCGGGTAGCATCCGGACAGAATTGAGGCGATTGCGGGCGTAGTGTGGTCTGCGACCGCCTCGCACCGGAGGAGGATGCTTTTCACAGACACAGATGGCATCGAGGGCTTCAGCCGCTGGTATGTTGAGTAGCCGAGACTGTCAACGATGATTAGCACCACCCCCACCCGGCTGCACCGCCGCATCAGGTCAGATAATTCGGGTCTCACCACACCATCCGCACCTGGAAGCGGCACACCGAGCAGTTCGGCGATCGCAGGTGCGATATCAATGAGGCTACAATTGTATTCGTTCATTTTATGGGTAAAAATAGTTCAATCCGTGGTGCCCTGATCATGTCGACCCGTTTTCCCCGTGCCTCGTTCGCCCTGGTCTTAATGTCGGTCGCACCCTTGTTAAACGGCATCCTGATCGTCATGACGTAATCCATCACACCCCCCCTTCCAAAGACCGCGTTGTCATCTGTTTTGCCGGGCAGGGTGACCGTGTCTGCGTTGCTTGTTTCTGGCACCATATAAACAACCTCGCTCTGAAATCGCACCTGCAAATTCAGTTTGATCCTATATCACCAACCAGTATATAATGATAGCGTTTGGAAACACTTATATTGCATGATAAAAGAAGAATAGATCAATGGCTAAGAAAAAAAGTAGTGGCGGCGGGCTTATGTCCTCAGCCGGTCTGATGCGTTACTATGATGCGGACGAATCGGCGATACGCCTCAATCCGAAGACTGTACTCATTGTTGGGGTTGTCTTTGGTATACTTGCGGTTGCACTCGGTTTTACTCACGGCACCTGGCCATAAAATCGCGTTTGGTTGTGTGCCTTCGGTTGGAGCATGCAACGTTACTTACAAACACCATCCTGCAACCACCTACCTTCGAAATTTTAGTTATTTATTGGTCGTAATCTTAGTTATCCGTAATCGTTGCGTTTTCATGATTCTGTAATTTCCAATCTTTGCGTTTTCGTGCTCCAGTTTAACGCAAATGTATGAGGTGATGCCCGCGATTTTCCGCATACGTGAGAGTGTTACCGATATCGATCACAGAAAACGTCAGAACCAGTAAAAAGCCACCGATCCGTCACCAGAGCATTTAAAGAGGGGTGCAGTAGAGGTTGCCTACAGCAACCAGGGAGGTAATTCCCATGAAAAAATTAAACACACTCATACCCGAACTCCGGCAGATAGCGCTCGATAGCGGTGCAAACGAGTTGCAGCAGATCCCTGCAAGAATCGTGAAGACGGCAGCATGGGTGCGGTTCAAATGCAGATACGGATGCAAGGCTTATGGCAAGCACATCTCATGCCCGCCATACGCACCCACCCACGAGGAAACAGAGAATGTGCTCAGGGACTACAAACACGCCGCGTTAGTAGAGTTCGTCGGGCTTCCGAAAGAGACCGCTGTTGATCCAAAACATCTCCACCACTA
>JAUVEF010000062.1 GCA_030594905.1 Methanosarcinales archaeon | reverse complement strand
TCCGGTGCACAGGATTTTACAGGCAGAAAGCGGAACGATTGCAATTGTTATCGCAGCATTTCTCTAAAAACGGGATATCCAGGATCCTTGAAAAACCAATCAGCGAACTCCAGAAGGAGCTACTGTCGCTTAAAGGGGTCGGACCGGAAACCGCTGACAGCATCATACTTTATGCCGCGCACAAGCCTGTATTCGTGATCGATGCGTACACCACAAGAATCTGCAATTGCATCGGCATCGATGGCGGATATGACGCGTTGCAGCGACACTTTGAGGACCTGCTGCCAGAAAACGTCCCGTTGTATCAGGAGTTTCACGCGCTTATCGTTATGTATGGTAAGGAATACTGCGTGCGAAAACGATGTGATGAGTGCATCATCTCGACAGTATAGCGGTGTGCCCGCGCACGTCAACAAGCCCAAAACCGGTTCTTGAAGCTACTTCTCCGGCAACCTCTGCCGCAGATCCGGGAGCATTCTTTAAAATCCGTATCTTGATCTCGCTTTTCCCTTTCATCTGGTCTCTGACCTCGTCAATGATGTTGTCAGTAACACCATTCTTACCGATGTTGATTACAGGTTTCATATTAACTTCTCAACTTTTTCTGCCACCTTGGAAAGTTCAACAAGAACCAGACCAAGTCCCACCTCAGGTGCAGTCATTGCCACCACAAGCGCCTTTGGACCTGCACCCATACATATCAACTTACCATCGTCAGATTCCACGATCACCCTTTTTGGTACACCCTTTCCCAGTTCGGATGAAGCAGTCTCTGCTGCACCAAGCATCGTCGCAGACATCGCAACAAAAGTCTCGGGGTCGCCCTTTGATGCCATATTCGCCTGCATGAGCAACCCATCCCTTGTCGCTATCGCACACGCTTCGATCTCGCCAACTCGTCCGAGATCTTTTAGCACCTTTTCGAGCATCTCTGATGTCGTCATATCGAGTCCACCTCCATAACCCTATCGACCAGTACATCGAACGCCTCGAAGACGCCCTCGCGAGATGCCGCAACCGCTGGCATAATCGGCACATTACTTGTCATACCAAGCTCTCTTCTGATCTCTTCCGGAACAAGCGCACCATCCACGTCCTGCTTGTTTGCAACGATAACGACCGGTAACCCAATCGATTCAGTGATCTCAAGCATACGTTTTGCACGCACAAAACCACTGGTATTTGTCGAGTCAAGAATCAGAAATACACCCATCGCCTCGCCGCTTAATAATTTCACGATCGGATCGAACCGTTCCTGACCTGGAGTCCCGAATATATCGGCGGTGAACCCTCTGTGGTCCACGTGTCCATAATCGAGTGCCACAGTTGTGCCAAGCCGATCCACCGAGACCGCTTTGGTCGAAAGCGCATGTACAAACGTGGTTTTGCCAGCATCAAACGGTCCGGTAACCAGGATCTTTGGAAGGTACACGCGTACGCCACCTGGCTTCAAAACTTTGTATGATGTGCACTTTTTGGTAGCTTCATCCCAGTCAGTCTTCTTCACCCCAAAATACTGACCGAAGATAACCTTTTCCGTGATTCCACCAATCAAAACTACTGAATTGCAAATATCCCCTTTGACCTGCGCCAGTGTATCCTCCGAATAGGGCCATGCCGTGAAATTGTAGACTATTACATGGTCGTAGAGCATTGCATACTTGTTCCACTCCTCGATAGCCTCGAGTGTTGCTGACTCTCCGCAGAGATCCATGATCGTTGAGAGAGATTCGAATACGATGACACTGGGTTCACACGCATCCTCCATCACCTGCTTGATTGCCTGGGTCAGGCTGTCTGCATCATCCGGATTCGAGACAACATATTGTTCTGGCGAATCAGCGCCAATCAATCCCGAAAACCCGTCCACAATGGCGAATCGATCCTCGTACTCGGCAGCGTCCCACCCGAACTCCTCGAATAGATCTCTGATCATCCGTGGATCAGTGCTCGATGTGACATAGATCCCGCGCCCGCCTTCCGATAGGGCTCTATGCACAGTCTGCATCCCAAACACATTGCACTCGACTCCAGGGTGTGCATAGTATACCAGTGATTTCCCTTGCGGGACCCCGCCATGCAGATGGTCGTCCAGTGCCGGTATGCCAGTTTCTACCATCATAAACACTAACCTCTCAATACGATGTTTACTCCGTCGATCTCGTAGTCAAACCATGGTGTCGGTTTTGGCGAAAGCCCGATAGCACGTATCTGATAATCACCATCGTCCTCCCGAATCTCGATCATACCATCGAATAACTGTTTGAGCGTCACAATCGTCCTATCATCATGCATTCCATCCTCGATCACGTACACGCCAAGCGCATTCGCCGCTTTTACGCGACCTGTGAATACATGCAAGAATCTGAACACGGTCTGGAGATTCGAGTACATAAGGATCGTTGAGAGCGAATTGATGCACAACCGCGTCTCTTTTATCTGCATCTCCATCCAGAACCGCTCAAAGAACTGACTGATCTTGACACCGATGCCTGTGAGATCGACAGGACTTGACGCCATCTTGATGTTCTCGGTATCGGGCGCGCCGAACCCCAGCGTTCTGGTAACGCAGTCCACGATTCCTATACGCTCCGGGGGAATCCCCAGGGCACGGTTTTCGAACCAGTCGAGGACATTCTTACCGGGTTCGCGTGTTGAGACAATCACAGCAGCGTTTTTGTTGATTAATCCGTGATATGCGATGATATTTGTAATGTCGTCCTTACCACTCATAGGGGGACCGATCATCATGATGTTCGTGCCACCCTTGATGTCCCCTATCAGCTCATCCATTTTGGAGATGCCAAGATTATATGTCATAAATGCTGCACCCAATTCCTTATCATTCTATTAATTGTATGTGTTCATATAAAAAATCATCTGTATGCTGATAGCTTTGTCTGTTTTGCGCTTGCAATCACGTTTTCCACAGTCTTCCACGAATGCCGTACAACATCAGGAAAACTCTGGTGCTCGGAGAACCATTCCCGCAGGAAACGTATAGTCTTTGGATCGGCTGGATATCCGCTGCCAAAATCGCCAAACTCCTCTCGCAGGGCTGCAATCGCGTGGTCCCTGTGCACCTTTGCGATGATGGATGCTGCGGCAACGATCGGGTATCTTACATCGGCTTTATGCCGCGCAGTCACTCTGAACTTGGTGGGCGTCTGGCATTTCTTCTGCACGTTTCTGCCGAATCGCTCCTCCTTAACGTCAGCCGCATCCAGAAACGCATGATCCGGTTCCAGATTCTCAAGCACCTTGGCATGGCAGATGACCATGACCTCGTTCATCGTCATGATGGTTCGCAGTTCATCGATCTGGTGTGCGCTCACATCAAGCACGAACCAGTTGTTGGCGGCTTCTTTGATACGCCCGGAAAGAAGCTTGCGTTTTTTAGGAGCAACCTTTTTAGAATCTTTTACTCCGAGTTCCTCGATCAGATGCAGCTTATCTTCGTTGATCAGGACGCCTGCAACGCACATGGGACCGATCACAGGTCCTTTGCCAGCTTCGTCGACTCCAGCGATCTTTCCAGCGATCTTCATGGTTAATCATGATCGGAGGGTGTGTTAAACCCGACCCTTCCACAACAAATAATATATCTCGACACCACAAGCCAGTAACATGTCACAAAAAACACTGGTCACCTGCGGGCTGCCTTATGCAAACGGACCCGCTCACATCGGGCATCTCAGGACCTACATCCCGGCTGATATCTTTGTGAGGTCGCTTCGGAAGCAGGGGAAGGACACGGTCTTTGTATGCGGATCTGACGCGCACGGCACCCCGATCGTGATCAATGCAGAGGAACTCGGCATAACACCGTCAGAACTCGTTGAGAAGTACCACGATCACTTTGATCAGGTGTTTAAGTCTCTGGACATACTATTTGATGAATTTGGCAGCACAGAATCACAGACAAATCACGACCGAACCATAGACCTCGTAAACCGTCTCATAGATGGTAATCACGTCTTTTTAAAAAGCATCGAGCTTGCATACTGCCCGACATGCGACAGGTTCTTGCCGGATCGCTATGTGGAAGGAACATGTCCTGATTGTGGCGAGACAGCGCGTGGAGACGAGTGCGATCAGGGCTGTGGCAAACATCTTGAGCCTGGCGAGATTCTTGAGCCATCCTGTAAGATATGCCAGAGTAATGCAGAATACCGGGTACAAGAACACTTCTTTTTCAGATTATCAGATTTTAAGGATTTTCTTTCGGATCATCTTGACAAACTCGAAGGAACATTGAATGCAAGAAATTATGCGCTTGGCTGGATCGATAACGAACTCAATGACTGGTGCATCACCAGAAATCTTGAGTGGGGCGTCCGTTTTCCGGACCATGAGGAACTGGTGGTCTATGTCTGGGTCGATGCCCCGATCGGCTACATCTCGTTTACCGAGGACTGGGCAAACAAGCATGGAGTGGACTGGAAAGAGTACTGGATGAACCCGGGCGGCGATACTGACATCATCCATTTCATCGGCGGAGACATCATCTATCATCACTGCATCTTCTGGCCCGCTATGCTGAAAGGAGCTGGATACACACTTCCAAAAGCAGTTGTCGCATCAGGGATGGTCAAAATCGGAGACAAAACGTTCTCAAAGAGCAGAGGATACGTTGTCTGGGTAAATGATGATTATCTTGATAAAGGCTTCCATCCGGACCTGCTCAGGTACTACCTTGCAAGCTACACCTCGCATACAAAGGAATTGAACTTTTCATGGAAGATCTTCCAGGACAAGGTGAACAACGAACTCGTGGGAACGCTCGGTAATTTTATCTACCGCACATCGCTCTTCGCGTACAAGAATTTTGGCGCAGTTCCAGATGGTGAAATCGATCCCGAGGTCGCTAAGACTATTGAGGCTACAAAAAACTCAGTTATCGAAGCATTCAATGAATACGAGTTCAAAAAAGGAATTGACGTGGCAATGAGCCTTGCATCGTTCGGAAATTCATATTTCCAGTCAAATGAGCCGTGGAAATCGATAAAAACAGACGTCTCAGGTGCTAAAAAGGTAATCCGGAACTGCCTTCAGATCGTGAAGGCGCTTGCCGTGTTATTTGAGTCAGCGATGCCGAAACTATCGGCAGATGCCTGGAAACAACTCGGCATGGACTCAGAACTTGGCAACACGCCTTATGACGAGGTTACGACAGAGATTACCGCCGGACAAACTCTCTTGAAGCCGTCGATGCTCTTTACAAAGATCGAGGACTCGACGATAGCAGAGATGGAGCGGTCTCTCGATGACCGGGTTTTGATGGCAACAAAGAAGAAGCACGTCTCTTTTGAGGAGTTTTCAGAACTGGACATCCGCATCGGGACGATCGTGCAGGCTGAACCGATCAAGAAATCAAAGAAACTCCTGAAACTGATGGTTGATCTCGGCGAGACCAACAGTCGGCAGATCGTTGCGGGAATTGCAGAGACTCACAAGCCGGGCGATCTCGTCGGAAGACAGGTTGCGGTGCTTGCAAACATGAAGCCTGCAAAGCTATTTGGCGTCGAGTCGCGGGGAATGATCCTTGCGGCTGATCACGATGGCGCAATCCTGCTTTCGCCAGAGTGCAAGGTTCCGGCAGGAACTTGTGTGAGGTGAGTGCCAGCGACCCGGTTGACCGGAGGGGGGTTTATTATTTTACGGTTACGCAAAAAAGAGGCACTACCCGGAAATCCGGGCGTGTTTCACTGAATAGTGGAGTTAATTCTGGGGTTTCGCCAGATCTCTGAACGTTAACTCGGAGACACACCGCCACGACTCCCGGATCAATGTCTCCACGTCTCCCGCAGAACCCCTCCTACATGCATCGATCCACTCGCCAGGTATGGCGCCCCTGCCTGGCAGCATCCCGCCAAGGATTGCACCAACCATTGATGCGATGGTGTCAGCATCCCCGCCAAGGTTTACCGCAGCAAGCACGCCGCTCCTGAAGTCCTGCTCGCTTGCGATGACTGCAAATGTTGCAGGCACTGCTTCCATAGTCTCAATCCCACATCCGACCGTGTCTATGACCTCTTCGAGTGTTTTTCCAGATGTAAGCATGACCGATTCCCGGATGCGGGTCGCGAGATCGTTTGATGCATGTTCAGCTCCCTCTATCCCGGCTTGGATAATTCCCTCAATCCCCGCGCCGTCGATTGCCGACGAAACAGCACACGCGATCGCACACGCCCCGGCAATCGCAACATCAGCGCCGTGTGTTGCAAGCGACGATTCGATCGCTGCCGGGATGATTCGGTCCGCCGGAAACAGCCACGCAATCGCAGGCGCACGCATAGCTGCGCCATCGGTTGTGCCTGATGTCGGCATGAATCCGGGGTCGTCTGCGAAACACGATAGTGCGTGCGCAGTCGTTGGTCCTATCCTTGGTATACGCGCACGGTTCATAAGAAATACCCCCGCGATGTGGCGCCGATCTACCTTATGAGCCTCGCAGACCGACTGTACAACAAGGTGTGTCATCACGGTGTCGTCGGTGATCGATGGCGGGCGGACAAAGCCTGTGACTGTGCGCCACTGTGCTTTGATCTGCTTACGGGTGAGTCCCTCGAGAGGCTCGCCAAGCATGTCGCCAACCGCCTGCCCGTACATCGAGTTAAGTATCTGCATGGTATAGTTCATCTTGACCCTGGGGGCGATTAAAACAATGGCGGTGAGGCTGGTGAGTCCTGCAAATCAGTGAGATAAAATAATGACGTTGGTTGTAATCCTTCCATACGATGGGATGATTGGTCGTGTGTTGGTTCTCAACACGTATGGAAAACCAACGTCAGCATTTCTAATGCATATCTGCAATATAAGTGTTGTGGACGGGCTGGA
>JAUVEF010000035.1 GCA_030594905.1 Methanosarcinales archaeon | reverse complement strand
GCCGGTTATATGTATGATTCCAAACCACGCAGTCAAGTCTGCGGCATATATATATATTCCTTGGTTTATCTACATACTGGGCTGCGGGCGCTTCAATGAATCTCACGCACACTGGAGACATCTTTGACTCATTCCAGTTCCTACCAATAATCATCTTTGCCATGGCAAACGCCATCGTCATTCTCATCGCAATCGTGGACGCGCCGAAGTACGGATATGGATTTTCAGGAGTGGTTGCTACTATTGTGATATATAACGTCACGAATGCATGGAATCTTGACGTTATTTTGGTGGTAAACCGGATGCGCACCTGTTAGCGTTCGTTCTATGCTCATTGATATCATTACTGTGGTGCTATCTGCTTGCAGGCACTGCAAGGAATCTCGTATTTTCTGCCACCAATCGGTTCTATGCAACACTGAAAACAGGAATCCTGACACTTTTGGTCTTTATCATACTCGTTTCAACAATTGCGATCAACAGACTCCCGATCAATGAACTCTTGGATATAAGTGTTTTTCTCTCGGTGACCAGCGGAGAACTCCTGAAACTCTGCTGGTATTCCCTCTTATCCCCCGTTGTCTTCGGCGTGTTTGTTTTCTTCGCAAACCATCTGGTATTAAACGCGTTTGACATCGAAAGAGCGATCACATGGGGTGGGGCGGTCATGTATTGCAGGTTGACTGCCGAAGAGGATGAAGAGACTGGCAAAGAATCAAAAAATCCCTACAACTCAATATTAAATTGGATGAATAGTTTTCAGAGTGAATTCAAGAAGGTGGAGTTGAATCGACTGGCGTGTGTGCATGGAGTTGGTAATTCCGAAATGAACTGGATTTACTCATCTCAAAGTACGGTTACGGGTCGAAAGACGATGTCAAAGAATTGTTACACCAAATAGAGCGGAATGTGGAGTTTTCATTTAGATAAATGCTGACAACAGACGACCATCTCAAGATTCTTGAGACCTGCGCGATCAAAGGACACGATAACGTCATCATACGGGCGCTACGGTACATTGATCTCGGTTATCCGATCATGCTGTACGGTCTACCTGGTAACGGGAAAACAACTATTGCAGAACATCTTTTAATATGCATTGGTGGTGGAAAGGACACGTTCTACGAGCTCGATGGCGCAGAAGGGATGAACAAGTACCATATCATCGGAGGATTTCATCCGCTCTCGATGTCTGGCAACTCGGCGCTTGCAGAGCAGTTCGTGTACAAGCATGGAATCGTCACGCGAGCGATCTTTGACCACAAAAATCTCTTGATCGACGAGTTCACGCGCGCGCCGAGTTCTGCATACTCCGGTCTCTTTATGCTGCTCTCGCTCGGGGAACTGCCGCTTGAGTATAGGATGAGACCAGAGCGATCCGGAAGAAGGATCGCGGGATCCCACAGGACTATATACTGATGGAGTCCTCAGAATGGCTCGGGCGCGAGGCTTCCTGCACGGACGCACTATCCGCGTTTGCAAAGATCGCCGCGATCGCGCTTGCTCGAAGCGACCCGCAATGCAAAGACCAGATCGCTTATCACCTTCGCACCTTCGGAGCCGATACTCACGCAGATGGGGCTTATTGACACAAGAATCGGAGCATATATGAGCAGAACCTTTTCACCGCGCATCCATAATCTTAGAATCGTTGTTTCAGTGATCGGACGGGCAGATACTTTTGTACATGCGTTGCGTGGTGGTATCAAGCAGATGCGGCAACAGAGTCCGAATCATGGGTGCTGAAGCGTTTATAATAAATATTCCCAGACCATACGCAAAATAGTTGAGGCGAAAAAACCACGAAATTTCACGAGATTGACAATGAAAACAATAAAACAGGTTCGGGGAGTTATTAAATTGAGAATAATTCGCCGGCGGATGAGGCTATGACACTATATAACTTGCTACAAGCCATCGAGCACCAGATGGCAGATATAGAGTTGACTACAATAGTAGATACTCGCATAAATGGGTTTAAGAAACTCGGAGGGAAGCCGTGTGGCGAACTTTTTAAGGAGCTCTGTTTTTGCATCCTGACCGCCAATTTTGCCGCCGAAAAAAGCATAGAAATTCAAGAAACTATTGGGGATGGATTTTTAACTCTTTCTGAGCTGCAATTAGCAGATAAACTTAAAGAACTTGGTTATCGCTACCCAAACATCCGAGCAAAATATATTGTGGAGGCAAGAAGGTACAAAGATTCGTTAAAAGAGACTGTTGAGTCTTTTGACGACGAATATGAATCAAGAGAGTGGCTGGTCAAGAATGTGAAAGGGATTGGCTACAAAGAAGCGAGCCATTTTCTCCGGAATGTTGGCTACAAAAATTCAGCGATTGTGGATTTTCACATAATCGATCTTTTGGTGAGGTGTGGTCTGATTGAAAAGCCAAAAACACTCACAAAAACGAAATATATGGAAATTGAAGAGTTGCTCAGGAAAATTGCGGCAGAAGCAGACATGAATCTGGCAGAACTGGATTTGTATCTCTGGCATATCGAAACAGGGAAGGTGCTGAAGTGAACCCGATCATCAGCAGGCAGGATGGTGTTGCCACCATGTTTACGTATATGCCCATTCTTATATTACATTTCAGGCATTTTGGCGGCATAATTTTAAGTACACCGCCGCGGATTTATGATTACTGCTAACAGTGACATAAGGAGACGTACCATGAAGGAACAGACTGAAGTTCGGAATCTCAGAGAAGGTAGATATGTGATTATCGATGATGAAGTATGTGCGATTAAGGGTATTTCAAAATCAAAGCCAGGAAAGCATGGATCTGCCAAAGCGCGGGTCGATACCATCGGGCTTTTTGACGGTCAGAAGCGATCAATCGTGCAGCCCGTATCAGCCAAGATATTCGTGCCGATCGTCGAGCGCAAGACTGCACAGGTCCTCTCGATTACAGGCAACGTTGCACAGTTGATGGATATGTCTGAGTACACTACATTTGAGCTCTCAATCCCTGAAGAGTTCCGTGATCGTGTTGCTGAGGGAAACGATATCACATACATCACCGCAATGGGCAAGATGCGGCTTGATATGAGATAATTTGCAATATACAACGCGTAATATACAATAATGTTCAGAGAGCGTGTCTTCGCTGATGCGGTGTCCAGTTACGAAGATGCCGATTTTGTGATATTCGGCGTGCCTTTCGATGCCACTTCGTCCTTCCGGTACGGCAGCAGCGAGGCGCCGGATGTGATAAGAAAGGCAAGTTACAACTTTGAGACGTACAACGATTTTTTTGATGTCGATCTGACCGATCTATGTGTCCATGACCTTGGTGATCTTGATCTCGATACCCACACCGGCGACATGCTTCATGCGGTCTACGATGTCGCTGCAAGGATTCTACGGGATGGTAAGGTTCCGATTGCACTTGGCGGCGAGCACACGCTGACTTATGGTTGTGTCAAGGCTTTTACAGAGGATTTTGATAATTCCACCCCTGATTTTGGAGTGATCGTTCTTGATGCACACCTCGATCTGCGCGATGAATACCTCGGAGCCAGACAGTCACATGCATGTGTTTCAAGAAACATCATCGACGACCTGACCGATAACTGCGTTCTGATCGGCGTGCGGAGCGGTTCGGCAGAGGAATACGCCCACGCAAAGGAAAGGGGGATTTTATGGCACTCTGCTGACACAGTGGACGACGCCGGGATAGAATCTGTAATCCGTGAAGCGCTCGACGCACTGTCTGGTCGCGGATGCGAGCGGATTTACCTGTCCATTGATACCGATGTAATCGATCCCGCGTATGCGCCTGGCGTTGGTAACCCTGAGCCTTTTGGGTTAAGCCCGCGGGACGTGCGTGCTGCAATACGGCTTGCTGCGCAGTATACCTGCGGTTTTGACATTGTCGAGGTAAACCCGGGCTACGACCGGGGGGAAAGTGCGATGCTTGGCGCACGGCTGGTGCGGGAGTTTATCGCGGCAAAGAGCGTTTGTACTTGTTAGGGCTTGCCAGAAAATAACCTGTCAAAATTCGTGGCATTCGTGAAATTCGTGATAAAATTGGCATAAGGGATCACGAATGACACGTTTGAACGAATCGCACGAATGTCCGGGATGTGGCGTGCCATCAGCCAACTTTACTACTTTATTTTTCGGTAAGCACTTAGTGCACGCAAGGCACGTCCAGGCATCATGCCTGTCGCAGGGGTTAGGTACATATTGTTACTGATTCAGATGTAGACGTTGCATATCCATGAGAATCGCAATACTGGATCAGGACCGGTGCCAGCCGGGAATGTGCTCGCTTGAGTGCATCAAATACTGCCCGCGTGTGCGGACAGGTGACGAGACCATCAAAATGGAGGGGAAGAAACCGGTCATTTCGGAAGAACTCTGCATAGGATGCGGTATATGCATCAAAAAGTGTCCATTTGGGTCTATTAAGATTATATCGCTACCGGAGTCCTTAACCGAGCCATCGCACAGATATGGCGCCAATGGTTTTGTGTTATACGGCATGCCGATACCGCAGCAGGGCAAGGTGGTCGGAATACTCGGTCCAAACGGGATCGGCAAAACAACTGCGGTCCAGATCTTATCAGGGAATCTGAAGCCAAATCTTGGAGTTGATGCTGATTGGGATGACATTTTCAAGTATTATGCCGGCTCTTCGCTTCAGGATTATCTGATAAAAATATCTCGGAACGAAATCAAATTATCTCAGAAACCACAGTACGTGGATCGGATTCCCGGAGCGTTTAGCGGCGATGTATCAGAATTGCTTGAAAGAGTGGACGAACGTGGGGAACTCGACAACCTGATCTCAAAACTTGATATCAAACACATCTTACACCGTGATTTAGGAGATCTTAGCGGCGGCGAGCTCCAGCGCATCGCAATCGCGGCGTGCGCAGCCAGGGATGCCGATTTCTATTTCTTCGACGAGATAAGCCCATATCTCGACATTCACCAGCGTATCCGCGCGGCGGTCATGATCAGAGAGCTTGCAGCGCACAGCGCCGTGATGGTCGTTGAGCACGATCTTGCAATCCTTGATCTGCTCGCCGATGTCGTGCATGTCGGGTACGGCGAACCGGGCGGGTTTGGCGTGATCACGCACCCGAAAGGTGTACGGCAGGCGATCAACCAGTATCTGCGCGGGTTTCTGCCAGAGGAGAACGTGCGGATCCGACCAACTGCGATCGATTTTGAGGTGCATGCGCCGAGATCGGCGAAGAATATCCCGATACTCTTCGAATTTTCAGGATTTACGAAAGCGTATGACGTGTTTTCGCTTGACGTGGCTGGTGGCGAGATGCGCGTTGGCGAGGTCGTCGGCGCAGCAGGTCCAAATGGGATCGGTAAGAGTACGTTTGCAAAACTGCTCGCCGGAGTCACTACGCCGACAACCGGGGAGATATCCGCCGATATCAAGATTTCATACAAGCCGCAGTACATAAAACCGGATTCCGATCTCCGTGTTCACGATTTCCTCAGAATCATCACGCGCAATGTCGATACCAGTTATTACGAGACCGAGATCACCAGTCCGCTCCAGCTCAAATACTTGATGGAGCGAGAGATATCCGACCTAAGCGGCGGCGAGCTCCAGCGGGTCGCGATAGCCGCATGTCTCTCAAGGGATGCGGATCTATACATTCTGGATGAGCCGTCCGCACACCTTGATGTTGAGCAGCGAGTCTCTGCGTGTACCGCAATCAGGCGGTTTGCTGAGAACAGGCATGTGACCGCGATCGTAATCGATCATGACATTTACATGGTTGATCTTCTGAGTGATCGGCTGCTGGTCTTTGATGGAGAGCCTGCCGTGCACGGCGAGGTCTTCGGACCATTTGACCTGCGCGAGGGGATGAACAAGTTCCTTGCGAATTTAAACATCACGTTCAGACGCGATGAGGAAACGAAGCGACCAAGGATCAATGAACAAGGATCGCGGCTGGACCGGGAACAGAAAGCAAGCGGGGAATATTATTACGCGGCGGTTAAGTGACACGTTCGTACATGCCGGAGATAAGTGTCAGAGAGCACTGATACGTCGTGAGTTCCCTTAGTCCGCCTCGATTTTGCAATGAACCGCAAAATGATCGGACGCCTTCCATGCATCCCTGCTGCCGGATGCGATCATCCCGGAGTTCGTGACATACCTGACAGAACTATCCGGTTGCAGCATATCCTGCGAGACAAGGATGTGATCGAGCCAGACGCGGTGCCGGTATCCCATCGAATGTTTCACGATTGGATCTGGGAAATCAACAGTCCACAGCTTCTTCTTCAGATCGGAGTCCTTTGACATCCACCATAGCGTGTTGTGAAATATCCTGCCATGATCATAGACCGATCCCATGACCGTCTCAACAAAGCTCCTCCCAAGCATCATCTCGAACGGATCCATCCCTGGACCATCGTTCATATCGCCCATCACCATGACCGGAACCGGGTCAGGTTCCAGGGTCAGTTGGTCCAGACGCTCCCTGAGCTTGATCGCCTGTCCGAGAAGGCGTTTTCGGTTTGCAAGCGAGATCTTCTGGAAATTGTACAGGTCCACCACTGAAAAGACCCCTTTGGACTTCGCATGTACCATGATGAACCTGATCCGGGGACCGCCGGTGCCGATCTCGAATACCGCCTCAAGAGGCTTTCGTTCCCATTTATGCACCTCTTTCAAGCCGTCGTTCTCGATATCAGCCTCCCACGGCTCATAAAACGAGAACGCATCATCAACGGCAACGAGACGAAACGGCTCCCGGTAATAGAAGACAAGGTTCTGCCCGCCCCGGCTGACCCCGCAGGCAAGCTGGTAGCCGGGCAGATAATTCTCGATGAAGAAGCTGTGTTCCTCCGGGGCGTTTGCAGCCTCGCATATCCCGAGCACGTGCGGATTTACCGCCCCAATCACCGATGCGATCTTCTGTGCCCGGGTCTCCTCCTCTGGCTTGATAACATCATTCTGAAACATCCGGTTCATGTGCTCGATGTTGTACGACATGACAGTATATTCAGCCATTTTCTCCCGCCAGATATCGGAGTTCAGAAGTCAGTCATCACTCTAAACTGATCTGTCTCATCTTTTGCAAGCCCTTCTATGAACATCTCAGCGGTCTGGTATACGTCCTTCGCATTCGTGATCGCACGCCCGACCACAAGAATATCGGCTCCCGCACCCAGCGCCTCGCCAATGTTATCCACTCGGACGCCGCCTGCAACCGCGATCAACACATTCTTAGACTGTTTCTCTGCAAGCGCCTTGATCTCAGGGATGCTGCCCCACTGGTATTCCGTCTCTTCGACATCGATTGCGCGGTGCAGTTCCACGACATCAGGAAGTACTTTCAGCTTTCTTAGCATCGGCATCGGGTCGGGCAGATTCAGGGTGTCTATCACTGCATATATCCCGGTCTTGTGCGCTTCCTCAATCACCTTGTCGATCGTTGAGATCGGCGCAAGCGCAGATACCACAACCGCGTCGGCGGTCGCATCAGCAACCATGCGCGCCTCGAGATTGCCGGTGTCAAGCGTCTTTAAGTCAGCGACGATGAACGCATTTGGCATAACCTCCCGGAGCTTTGAGATCACATCAACACCGTATCGCTTGATTAACGGAGTGCCCGCCTCAAGGATTAGGTGATCGCTATCCGGCAGCGACTTTATGACCCCAAGTATCTGATCGATGTTTGGATTGTCGAGAGCGACCTGGAGATATGGTGGATCCCACAAACGTGAAACCTTGAAGCCCATAATCGCATGTGTGCCGCGATCCTTCTCTTTGAGCACCGTATCGATCCCTGGAAACCCGTTCATCGCACGTTCGAGTGCCAGTTTCGTTGCTCCGTAGTTATATCGGTATATCCGATTGTAATCCGCAGCTTGCGGGTGAATGAAGACGCTTGCAACGATCACAAGTTCTTCTGTCTGTTCTTTCGGGACGATTCCCGCCTCGACCGCATCCGCGATCGCCTTTGCAACAGCAGCCTGCGCAGGACCAAAGATGAGCGCAGCCTGATCCATATTCTTCACAGTCACCTTTGGCACGATCAAGGTTGCCGGTTTTGTGAGCAGATTCGGGCGGATGACTGAGAGCAGGGGTGTGTGCCCTTCTGACATCTGGGTCATCCCGGTTGCGAACGCATGCCCGACCGGACCGTCTTTGTCCCCGATCATCAAGTCAACGTGTGCGAGTTCTGGCGCCTCGCCGATTAGAGCTTCTCCGATTGATATCAAATGATTACCTCGCGTTTATTGATGTTGGTTATGATTCGGCATCACATAATTACTTCGGTTCGCGGGACTGTTGATTTAGCTGGTGCTCGGGTTCTGACTCGTATGTTTTCTGATTGATGATTTGTTTCTTCCCTTTTTAAACAGGCGTAATGATAGTGATTAGGTGGAAATGCCAAACATGCACCATTAACTATTCCAGATTGGTGCATTACCATTCACAACTGTACGCGATTGTGTTGAGCCTTTTCATTTAGCTAAACACGTAATTTTTCTGAAATCATTTAAGTACGGTGTAATTCAAAACGTACTTCCCATGGCAATGTCTAAAAAGGATATGGTGCGAAGGAGCTCTAAGAAGAGGGCGGTGTTGGAAGAACTTGAAAAACAGGCTGCGTCCGGAAGCGGTGACGCAAAGAAGAAACTTGCAAAAGCGAAGAAAAAAATGAAATGAATGAGGGGTATTTGGGTGGGCAATTATTTGCGTCCAGAAAGCATTTGTCACCCATAATCCGTAAGTTCACAATCAAAAACCAGAAGTTGCGGAGGATGTAAAATGAGCGATGAAATCCGGATTGGAATTATTATATGTGACCGCTACCGCGTGTGTGCCGGAGGCAAGTGCCTGAGGGCGCTTA
>JAUVEF010000023.1 GCA_030594905.1 Methanosarcinales archaeon | reverse complement strand
ACAACAATCGTGGTGGACGGTGAAGAGATGCTTCTTGAGATGTTCTCTGACATCACAAGGCGAAAAGCCGCGGAAGAATCGCTTCGGGGGAGTAAGGGGCGGTTCCGGGCAATCTTTGAGACGGCTCATGGCGGCGTGCTTACAATTCCGATCATGGGCATTCTCACTGACACGAAGTCAAAAGTCATGATAATTAATCTCACCGCCGTCCGGTCAATCGACAGCGCCGTTGCAAACCGCCTGCTTAAAACGGTTGCCGCGGCACAGCTTCTCGGTGCAGAGTGCATCCGCACAGGGATCGCTTATGCGATGTTGAGGGTTAGCGTTAGTGAAGGCAGCCGGGGTACGGGGGGTTTGCACAGATGAAGATTCAGACCAGGGTTCTTGTCGTGCTGGTTGTTGCCATCCTGGTTATAGGCACGGCGGGCATCATAGCAAGCAATGTCGTCTCAAGGGATATTTTGGAAGAGGAGATCTGCAATCAACTGGTTCTGACTGTGCAGTCACGAGCAAATAATATCGAGACGTTTCTGGATATGAACAAACTGAAGGTTGAAATGGTGGCAAGCGGTGCCATAATCGGAGATCTCCTGACAATGGATGTAGATGATGATTGCTATGCTGCGCAGTATGAAAAAGTGACTGCAATACTGCATACGCTGGCAGCAACCGACGATTTAACCTGCACAATCTCGCTTCTTGACAGGAACGGGGCTGTTGTCACCTCGACTGACGAGGCAGTTGTCGGGATCGACATGAGTTTGGATGATGGTTTCCTGAAAGGTAGCAAACGGACTTATTTAAGCGATATTCGTGCATGCAAAAATACCGGAAAATCGGCTATGCCATTTTCCACACCCATAATCAAGAACGGTGAGATGGTGGGTGTTATATACACAAGTGTGCTGATGGACGATCTGGACGCAATCACAACGGACCGGATAGGTCTTGGCAAGACCGGGGAGGTATACCTCGTAAACATGGACGGGTACATGATAACGCCCTCGCGGTTTACGGATGACACATTCCTGGAACAGAAGGTCGCAACAGGGCATCTCGGGGATGAGCCTGAAAACCTCAAATATATAGGAGAGGGCGAATACGGGCATGAACTCATCACATGCAAGAACTATCTTGGAACCGATGTTATCAGGACGCATACAAACATAGATGGGATGGGCTGGACAGTAATCACGGAGATGAGCGAGGAAGAGGCGTTTGCTCCGATTGCCGGGCTTGCGCGTACGATGCTTATAATTCTCGCGGTTCTCACTGTCGGGGGGGCAGCATGTTCCATTGTAATCTCCAGAACACTGACAGAACCAATTCTCAGGCTATCCCGAGGTGCTGAGAAGATCGAGAAGGGAGATCTCGATTACAAAGTCGGAACGCACGCTGATGATGAGATTGGGGACCTCTCACGATCCATAGACCGGATGACTAATGAACTCAAGAGATCGAAGATGGAACTGGTGGAGCAAAACGCAAGTCTGGAGGATCAGGTCGAGGAGCGGACCAGAAAAATCACTGAATCGGAGGTATACTTAAAAGAACTCGTCGATAAGCTGCAAATATCGCAGGAGGGCTTGTCTGCACCGGTTGTTCAGCTCGAGGACAGAATCCTTGCGCTGCCACTGATCGGGATGATCGATGAGCACAGGATCGCAACGATCATGGAGACGCTTCTTTCAAAGATCACAGAGACGCAGTCCGATGTCGTGATACTGGATGTAACAGGCGTTCACGAGATCGATACTTATGTGACCGGTCAACTGATCCGGATTGTCAGAGCCGTGCGACTGCTCGGCGCAACATGCATAGTAACCGGGGTGCGTCCCGAGTCGGCACATACGCTCGTTGATCTTGGCGTGGACACTTCAGAACTCTTGACAAGGCGGACATTGCAAGATGGCTTGAGGTATGCGCAGAAGATTGCAGGGGGAGACGTGGTTGACGCCGCAGAGGGACTGAATTAATAAAGGCGCATTTTAAGAGTGTAGAGAACCAACTGTTGAACGTGACTCGCATAGACCCGGGCGACTTCGGAATCCTCGACGGAATCACTGAAGTGATCGCAACGACGAGATCGGAATCAGGCGTTCCGAATGCAGCACCCATCGGCATCATCAGAAACAATCGCACACGCGGCAGTCGTGGCAGCGGCGGCGACCGAATCTGTGTGCGACTCTTTCCCGGATCGCACACGCGGCAAAACGTTATTGAAACGGGTGAAATTATTACAAACATTATCCACGATCCGGTTATGTATGTAGAGTCCACATTCAGGGATCTTGATCCGAGTATGTTCAAACATCCTGATAATGGGGGGTGTCCTGCCCTGAAACACGCTGATGCGTGGCTGCTGTTTTCGTGCGAGCAGTCAAAGGGGAATTTGTTTGAATTGACCCCTGTAAAAGGGGTAGTCTGCAATAAACCAATGGTGAGCGTGAACCGGGGTTTTAATGCAGTCATCGAATCGATCATACACGCCACGCGGTATCAATTGAAGCGGGATCCAAAATATCTTGACTTGATCCGGCATTATGAGCAAATTGTCCAGGTATGTGGTGGAACTCGTGAGAAAGATGCGATCTTAAAACTTAAAACGATCATGGAATGACTGTCATGAAATCAAAACTCGAATGTATCCCCTGCCTTCTGAAACAGTCGCTCAACGCCACAGGGGTGGTGACTGACGACCCGGTAGTACAGGAAAAGGTGCTGAAATCCGTGATGACGGTATTACAGGACATGCCACTTAACAAAAGCCCACCATCCATTGCGCACGCCGTGTACTCTATAGTACACGATATTACTGGCTGCGATGATCCGTACAGGTCGCTTAAAGCAGAATACAACGCCATTGCAATGGAAATGTATCCGTGCCTCAAGGGAATCATAAATGAATCGGAAGACCGGCTTTTTACCGCGATAAAACTTGCGATCGCCGGAAATATCATCGACTTTGGGGCAGATATCCAGTTCAACATCAGAACGACGATAAAAGATACCTTGACTCGTGAATTTGCAATAAATGACTATCCCGAGTTTGTAGAATCGCTCGAAAAATCAGATAACATTCTTTATCTTGCAGACAATGCGGGGGAAGTGGTTTTTGATCGGCTACTAATTGAAGAGATCAACGATCGTGCTAATATTATATATGCAGTCAAAAGGAGTCCGATCATCAACGATGCGACGACGGATGATGCGATCTTCTGTGGGATCGACTCGCTTGCAGAGATCGTCACGACCGCGGATACGCCGGGCACGATCCTTGAGCGATGCGATCCTGAGTTCGTTGCCACGTATCGATCGGCGGACATGATCATCAGCAAGGGACAGGGAAACTATGAATCGCTAAGTGAAGAGGATGGTAACATTTTCTTCATGCTGCTTGCGAAATGCCCTGTGATCGCAGCCGATCTTGATGTCGAGCTCAGGGGCGCGGTGCTGAAACACAAGAGTGATGTGAAGTGAAATTGACGTATGTGTTTAGCTGAGCGAAAAAACCGGAGACCACGGATACACGCTTCCGGATCCGTGGCTTCTAAACTTACAACTGATCTGTCGGTGCTGACGCAGGTTTGGGGGATTCCGGTTGTGCCTCCCTTCCCACCTCTCGCACCGTGAACTTGTCAAGTTCATTCATCAGCATCTGTGTCACGTCAGCAAGTCCCTGTGCCTCAGCAGTCATCTCCTCGATAGCAGCCGTCTGTTCCTCAACAGCAGCCGAACTCTCCTCTGATGCGGATGCGCTCTCCTCGGATATACTTGCGACCTCGTTCATGCCGTCAACGATCTGCTCCATGACCTCGGCAGCATGTTGGGCACCAGTATTGATCTCTTGCACCATGCCACTGACCTCATTGATCGCCCCTGCCACATCATCGACTCCGTCCAGTGCGGCATGTAGCAATTCATCACCCTTGGTCGCCTCATCCACCGCCGTGCCAGTCGCTGTTATCGCATGTTCTCCTGACTTCTGTATGCGTTCGATCGCAACACCTGATTCAGCCGCTGCCGCCTTGACTTTCTCTGCGAGGTTCTTCACGGCATCAGCCACAACCGCAAAGCCCCTGCCTGCTTCGCCTGCTCTTGCAGCTTCGATCGATGCATTGAGTCCAAGCATATTAGTCTGGTCCGCAACATCGGTGATGACATCCCCCATCTCACCGACTTTCTCAATCGCGGTGTTCATCTCAGAAACAGTCTCTGACGTCTTTGCGATCCCTTCCTGGATACGCGCCAGACCTTCAAGCGTCTTCTTTGCAGCATCCTGCACATAACTCGACGCATCGACAGCCTCCTGCCCCCTCTCTGCTGATCGGTTGGCGTTCGTGGAGGTCTGCATGATCTCTGCTGCCGCAGTTTCAACATTCCGTGCCGTGGCCTGCGCAAGTTCTGCGAGTTTCTGCGAGCCATCGGCGACCTGCTGCGATGCGGATGAGAGTTGTTCCATGCCGCCACCCATCTCTTGCGCTGCCGCTGAGAGTGCCTGCGCCGTACCGAGCACCCGCTCGCTAACGCCCCTTGCACTCGTGACCGTGCCTGAGAGCACACCGACCAGCGAGTCTACCGAATCCACAAGTTTGGCGTACTCGCCTTTTGCATGGATCTCCGGTTTGACAGTCAGGTCGCCTTCAGCCGCCTTTCCGGCAATACGGTCCCCCTCGGCGATAATCGCTCTTAGATCTGCCTTCATCCCCGCAAACGTACTGGCAAGCGCCCCAAGTTCGTCTTTTGAGTCAACACCCGAATCATAGTCAAAGTCCCCGTCCCTGATCCTGCTAGCGTCAGTCATGATCCGGTTAAGGGGCTTTGTTATGCTGTTTGCAAAGAAGTACGCAATAATCACTCCCGCAATGATTGCAATAAGGCATACAAGGATCGTTACGTTCCTGACCTTCGTTATCGGGTCTGCAAAGTCTTCGTTATAGCAACTGGCTCCGATTACCCAGTCAAACTCAGGCGAGTATGCGATTCCTGCAAGCTTCATTCGTGGCTTGTTCTCGCCCGGATTCTGCCACAGGTAGTCCTGCACAAAAGTCTCGTCCCCGTTCAGTGCCGCCCCTTTGTTGCAAATATCCTGGATGAAGTAAGCTCCGGATGCGTCCTTTGCGTTCCAGATGTTGTCACCGTCACGCGTCCTGCCGCCTGACAGGACATAGTTGCCCTCTGTGTCAAGTATATAAACATAACCCGTTTTTCCGATAACAACCTCTGCAAGGCTGTTCATCATATCGTCCTGAAACTCTGCCTGCTTGACTCCGACATATAGGATACCGATCGCCGTTCCGTCCGAGTTTTTGATTGGCTCATACGCTGTCTGGTAGTCTGCATTCACGACCCACGCCGTGCCATAGTATGTCTTTCCGCCCTTCACGACCGTATCATACACAGTGCCTGAGATCGTTGTTCCAACCGCTCGGTTCCCGTCGGTCTTAAGGACATTTGTTGATATCCGGAGGTGGTCCTGGAAGATCGTTGCTGTGCCACCGACAATCGACTGCACCGCATCAACGATTTCATAGTTGTAATTGAGCACGTAGCCTCCGACAACAGTCCCCGCGGTCGTGCCATCGACCACGATCGGATAGACGCTGGTCAGCACCATGCCGTC
Organism: Methanosarcinales archaeon; assembly: GCA_030594905.1. The sequence continues at coordinate 5,029 of JAUVEF010000023.1, read as the reverse complement.
ATTGCCTGCGCCAACCTGTCCCGAAAGCCCCTCATTTGCGATGTACTGGCTGCCTATGATCTCTGTTGCTGCGAAACCGCTGCCAACCCCTTTACGCACCAGACCGGGCACGAACGTATCACCAGTCTTTGTGCTGCTCGCCCTTGCGATCACTTTTCCTCTGGTGTCAGTTACTGTAAGAATATCAAACCCCTCTTTTTGCGCAATTCCGGCAAGCACGTTATGCATGCTCCCCGGATCGCTGAATGAGCTTATCACATCGGGGTGCACTGCGACTCTACTTGTTCTCCGGTCCGCATACCCAAGATGCTCCTGATAGTGCGACCGGGCTACTTGAAGATCGCTCCTGAGCTTCTGCTGGATCATGTCGTAATTGCTCTCGACCTGCGCTTTTGCAAGCAGCACCTCCTGCTGCAAGAGCACACTGGATTGTTCGTTAATCCCGCTCTTTGTGGCATTGTAACTTGCAAGTCCAAGCACTAAAACAGGAATCGTGACGAGTATAAGGCATATAGCCATTAGTTTCGTCTTTATCTTGATGTCTTTTAGTTTTTCCATGTTTAACCCCCGTATGGATTGATAGGGTAGAACAGTTATGGTGTCTACCCCGCCCCACTATTATTATCCTATGATAGCCGTTGCATATAATCATTTCGCGCGGGCGCTTGGGCGGGCAAGACTTCCTGATCTTTTCGGGTGATGCCCGGGGTCTGATAAAATCGGCGTCGCGGTGGTTTTCACATATCCAAAAACCACCGGAAAGACACCAGAAAGACTATAGATGCCACCCGACAAATCATGTCGCTATGCCTTGCTTCGAAATCGCGCATAAGGACTCAGCCGGCAGAATCGGCAGACTCTACACCAGCCACGGGAGAATTGAGACTCCAACCGTCATGCCCGTGATCAATCCGAATATATCGATGGTGGATGCACCCGAACTTGCGAAATTCGGAGCAGAGATTGTCATCACCAACGCATACATCATATACCGTAACCCAAAATTAAGAGAGTATGCAATCGAGAACGGCGTGCATTCCCTGCTTAATTTCGATGGTGCAGTTATGACCGATTCCGGATCGTACCAGCTCTCGGTGTACCATGATATCGAGATCACATCTAACGAAATTGTCAAGTTTCAGCAGGAAATCGGATCAGACATCGGTGTGCCGCTCGATATCCCAACGCCGCCAGACGTATCACACGAACAGGCAGAATCCGAGATGAGAACGACGATCGAACGGTGCAAGGATGCACGTAGGCTGACGCAGAGTTCTATGCTTCTTGCAGGACCCGTGCAGGGCGCAACTTACTCTGATTTGCGGCACGAATGCGCACGCACGCTCTCCGGGACCGGTTTTGACGTCTACCCGATAGGTGCGGTTGTACCGCTGCTCGCAAATTACCGGTTTGCGGAGATGGTAGACGTGATCGTCGCATCAAAGAAAGGGCTTTCTCCGGCAGCACCGGTTCATCTCTTTGGTGCGGGGCATCCCGCGATGTTTGCTCTCGCGGTTGCACTCGGGTGCGATCTCTTTGATTCGGCGGCTTACGCACTCTATGCGAAGGGCGGGCGGTATTTCACTACTGATGGGACGTACCATCTGAACGATCTCCAGCATCTCCCGTGCTCATGCCCTGTATGTACGTCATACACCGCAGAGGAATTAAAAGAGGAAGTTCGGAGTGAAAATTATATCTCGCTTGCAAAACACAATCTTTATGCAACTTTTGCAGAAATAAACCTAATAAAACAATGCATCATTGAAGGAAACCTATGGGAGCTTGTTGAACGTAGATGCAGGGCGCATCCGAGGTTGCTTGATGGACTCAAGCGTGCGGTCAGCCATGTGGACTGGATCGAGCGGTTTGATCCAATCCGGAAATCAACGTTCTTCTACTGCGGAAGCGAATCTGCACGCCGTGCAGAGGTTCTCCGGTTTGGAGATCGACTTGATCGATTCGATTTGCACGGAACGGTACTCATCCGCACACGGAAGACCCGTGGGGAGGATCAATTTGACCATGTGCTCAACCTGAAAGCACCGTTTGGTGCGTATCCGGTGGAGCTTGGCGAGACGTACCCGTTTAACGCAGAGGTGCCAGAGTTGTCAGAACCAGACTGGGAGGCGGCTTTAGTTGCACTCGGAAACGTGCTTCGCCTGATCAAGCTCAATCCGGATGCACGGTTCACGGTTGCCTGCGAATGGGCGCATCCGCTGATTGCTGATATCAGGAGTTGTCCGAACGTGGATGACTAAATGGCGGATGATAAAGATTCAGGTGGTGTCGCCGCTTGTTAGGGGGGTAGCCCCCTTCGAACCGAAATGGGGCATTGACGTCAAGGGCGAGTGTGATCATTCCCGAGTTCATACAAAAGACATAATAACACCTACGGACAATTCCATGGCTTGAGAGAGGAAGAGCAGCCGCCGCGACATCCGTGTCGTGAGGAAAGTCCCTCCACTTCCGGACACATGGACGCCGAAATGGCGTAGGGCGAGAGTTCTGGCTCTGACACAGAAACGATACCATGATATGGTAATGCTGTGATGCCGGATAGGCTGAGGTCACATATTGTGGATGGAACGGTGAAACCCCATGGGTGCAAGCCTGTACGGGATCGGCGAGAAATTGCTGGCAGCGTCCGGCTGTATTTCCCGGGTAATGGCGCTTTAGTCGAATGCTGCTGAGAACAGAAGGGGGCTTACTCTCCTCACTCAAATTATACAGACTTGGCACCGACACAAAATGAAAATGGTGCGCAGAATGACTGGATGTTATAGTGTACATACCATGAAAAAAGTGCGGGTAGTTGAGGCAACAAAGAGGATAAGGGCTACAGTTGGTGGCAGCAAGGCGGTTATAATCGCAAATCACCTCTTATGCGATGGCAGGGGATCGGGATAGATTCTTTTCACAAGGGTTTGATGACTACATCGAGAAGCCCATAGACCCACGCACAATAGTAAAAGAGATCGAGGAATATGCCAATAAAACAGACCGTCCTCGTGGTGGATGACCGGGGAGTTGACAGACTTCTCCTAAGAAAGCTGCTTGAGAGACACTGCTACACGGTGCTGGAAGCAGCCGACGGCGAGGAGGGGCTTGAGATGGCCAGGTTCTATGAGCCCGAACTAATCATCGCCGATACATTGATGCCGAGAATGGATGGCTTTGAGTTCCTGAAAAACATTAAAACAGACGACAAGACAAAAAAAATACCTTGCATCATCTATTCTGCGGTTTACACCGGTTACGATGATGAGAAACTTGCCCTATTGCTTGGAGCAAGTGATTTCATCCCAAAACCCCTCGATGTAGGGGAATTCCTGAAGAAGGTAGAGGTTGCAATCGAGGGTGCCAGCGATGGCGTGGAGACTGTACTGGCGGGACTGGCTCTGGATGAGGAAGAGTATCTCAGGAGATACAGCCATGTTGTGGCAGCGAGGCTTGAAGAGAAGGTAAGCGAGCTTGAAGCGACAAATGAACGTCTCCAGCTCATGGTCGCAGATGGGTTGCGGGTAGAGGATGCGCTACAGAAGGAGAGAGATAGAGCGCAACAATACCTTGATGTCGCAGGGGTTGCGCTCATAGTCATTGGTGCCGATCGGAAGGTCATCCTTGTGAACCGGAGGGGCTGCGAGATTTTGGGATACGAAAAGGAAGGCGAGATTATTGGCAAAGATTGGTTCGATAATTTCCTGCCTGAGAGATTGAGCGGCGGGGTGGAAGAGGTTTTCGAATCGTTGATGGCAGGAGAGATTGAGCCAGTTGAACATTACGAAAACCCAGTCTTGACCAGAGATGGCCGGGAGAAAACCGTCGCATGGCACAATACCGTACTAAGGGACGAAAATAGGAAAATCTACGCCACCCTCTGTTCCGGAGAGGACATTACCGAGCGCAGGCGGGCGGAGGATGCGCTGCACATCGAGCGTGAAAATTTCACCAACATTCTGGAGTCTATGGCGGATGGGGTTTACATCGTCAATCAACAATACGACGTCCAGTACGTAAATTCCGTGCTTAAGAAAGATTTTGGCTCGTCCGAGGGGCGTAAGTGTTATAAATACTTCCACGGCCTGGATGCTGCCTGCCCATGGTGTAAGAATTCGGACGTTTTTGCAGGAGAAAACGTTCGTTGGGAATGGCATTCCCTCAAAAATCAAAGGACGTATGAGCTCGTGGATACTCCCCTGAAAAACCCGGATGGCAGCGTATCAAAGCTGGAAATATTCCACGACATCACCGAACGTAAGCGGGCGCAAGAGGTACTCGAGATGAAAATAGGGGAACTGAGAAGATTTAACGGAATGGCGGTGGACCGGGAGCTGAAAATGGTGGAATTGAAGAAGAAAATAAACGACCTACTCCAGGAAAGGGGGAAGAAACCTCGCTATGAGGTACCTGAATAGTTAATAGAGAGTGGAAGAGAGGGAAAGAGGGGGAGATGGGCAAAATGAACATCCAAACAACGTTTATTGTCGTTATGCTTTCGCTTGTGTTGATTACATGCATGGCTGCAATCCTGATTGGCAGAACCGTTTCAACAAGTATCATCGAAGAACATGTTAGCACTAACTTAGAGACCACCGCACAATCAAGAGCGAACCATATAGGGACTGTTTTAGGTGCGTATAACCATGAGACCGGAACGCTGGGCTTGCACCTGATAAAGATTCTCACGGAAGATTCAGTTGGGAGGGACAACCTTTGACATCAAATTTGACATGGACGATAGCAGATAGAGAGCTTAAAATAGTAGAATTGAAGAAGAAGATGAACAGGTTTCTTTAAGAATTGGGGAAGGAACCGGTTTATAGGACATCTTAACAACTTAACGCAGGGGTAGACAAATGAATATCCGAACAAAGTTTCTTGCAGTCATGTTGTCGCTGGTTTTGATTACAGGCATGACTGTAATCCTGATTGGTAGAACCGTTTCAACAAGCATCATTGAGGAACAGGTTGGCAATCATCTGGAGACCACCACACAATCAAGAGCGTACCATGTCGAGACGGTTTT
>JAUVEF010000084.1 GCA_030594905.1 Methanosarcinales archaeon | reverse complement strand
AGGACCGTGGTAAGTCGGGTCATAATGATATGCGCCGTTTTTGAACAACTTGTATGTTAAATATCCATGCACGCCTTCGTCATGATGAAAGACCCGGTCATCGAGGGTATAAAATCGGAGTGCGGTTGCTAATATGATGATTGCGAGGAAAAGGATGATGTAACGACTCTTCCGGTTCACTTAAGCCACCCCTGACGCGGGATTGGTTGAGCCGGATTTCGCACCAAATTCTTGCATGTCGCTTGTAAGTGCTGGCAACAGCGAGACCCTGGTGAGATGTTTCATGTTTTCTCTTGCACTTCATTCCCCCGGTACTTCTGAAGCAACCTCGTTACCGCCCGCACATCTCCGCCCTGCTGCCGGGAATCCGCAAGACACGCATTGTACAACTGGTCAGTCAGGATGTTTGGCACAGCCTTGCACATCTGGGCATGGAGCGCGAGATCGAAGCACCGTGCCTCGCTTTCAGTCAGTTTTAACGCCTTATACTCACCCGTATGTTCCACAAACGTTGGATTCTCCGAATCATCAGTCCCGAGCACAAGCCCCGACAGATGCGTACCCGGAATCGGTTCTGCGATGCTCACAAAGACGTCGTCCAGAAACGTATCCTCGATTAAGCCCTTTGTCATCTCGTAATCATCGATCGTCTCCCCGGGATAGCCCACAATGAAACTTCCGCCAACCTTGACGCCGCACTGCTGCGCAAGCTCGATTGCATAGACGTTTGCTTCCAAGTCCACCCCTTTCCGCATCGCTTTGAGCATCTCGTCGCTCCCTGACTCGATTCCGTAGTAGACCCAGCCCATTGTGAAGTCGTGGATCGCGTGCAAGACCTCCTCGTCTACGTAATCGACCCTGATGTCGGGAACCGATACGTTTCTCGGACCCATCACCTCCGCGATTGCCTGCAGGAGTTCGATGAACGCGCTCGTGTTGACCGATCCCGATTTGCCGTACTGGTAGAGCGAACTCGTTCCGCCACTTATCGCAATCCTCCGGACACCACACCGCTTAAACTCCTCGATCTCCGCGATGATGTCCTCAATATCCCTGCTACGAATCTTCGTCCCAAAGAACTTCGGGACCTGACAGAAGCCACATGCACCGATGCATCCCCTGTGCGTCTCGATGTACGTGTTTGCGCCCCTGATGCTCTGACTCCCGATGTCACCTGGTATCAGCGGCATCGGTCTCTCGATTTTCGCAGGCTTTGGCTCAGTTACGACGATTTCGCCGTCATTTCTGAATGCGATTCCCGAGATGTTTTTGGATATTCCATTGTTCAGCAATTCGACCGTTGACTCTTCCCCTTCACCAACGATGACCGCGTCAACATCCAGTTCTCCGAGGACGATGTCGGGGTATGCGCTGATCGGACCTCCAACATAGATCGCCCTGTCGTCCCGGGCTTCAGGTTTGGATTCAGAACCGGATCCAGATCTAAATGCGGATGCAAAATTCCTGATCCGCTCGTCAAGGAGATGGAGTGTCGAGTAGAGGCTCAGCAGTACTACATCAGCGTCAGTTTTGGCGACGTCATCCGGATTTTTGGTAAGCGTCACATCAAATCCGGCACTCTTGAGGACTCCGCCGATCACCATAGAGCCGTATGTATAAAGGTCAGGGGAGACGATCACAATCTTCATGGCTGCTCACATCTGGATGTGGTCATGATATATACTTTACTAAGGGGGAGCGGCGGCATTCGCAGCCAGGATCCGTGCATACAGCGTTACCATGGGTCTCCCGGATATGGGGGTTATGTGGTGGTGTTCTGGTATCATGGTGTTCGCAACGTCGGTGTGTAGCTCAACTACCGATGACCTGCATATCAGAAACACGCACCGTCGGCACAACAATATCCCCAACAGCACGAACATCCGTACCAACACAATCGATGTTCTTGAGCAGATCAAACACATTTCCAGCGATCATGATCGATTTTATTGGCTGTTTTGCCTCGCCGTTTTTTATCAGGAAAGAATTGCGGGCTTCCACCGAGAAATCGCCTGAATAATGGTTTGCGGTGTGTGCGCCGATAACTGAATGGACGAGCACGCCGCGGTCGGTCTCTGCGATCACGTCGTTTGCCGGGCGCTGGTAGTTTAGCACAAGGTTGCGCACATCGACAGACGGCGTTGTGCCGTACCCTGAGCGTGTCGCGTTGCCGGTGCTTGCAATGTCCGGGCTTGCCTTTCCCGCGGTATATGCGTCGTGCAGATGCCCTTTCAGCACCCCGTCTTCGATGATCATCGTCTTCTGTGACGGCGTCCCCTCATCATCTGACTCTGCGGTTCCGATTCCACCGGTTCGCAAGCCATCGTCAAATATGGTCAGTTCATCAGATGCAACCTCTGCTCCTATCTCCGAAAGCATCGATCTGCCCTTCTGCACATTATCAGCGTCCAGAGATGGGACGAAAGTGTATTCAAGGATGTCGGCAATCGCAATAGGTCCAAGCAGCACCGGAATTCTCGTTGTCTCCATGGCGGTGCCGTGCATTGACTCTCTGGCAAGTCTGGCTGCATTCCGCCCGATCTCGAATGCATCGACATCAAAACTCCTGGATATGCCAAACTCGTGAGCGGTGGATATGGCGCCCTTATCTTTCATGGTGCACTCGATGAATAGATGCATCATCGTCCCCTGCTCGGTATGCTCGATGCCGTTTGTGTTGAGGATGTGGCAGGTTGATGTCGAGATCGAAAGCCCGCCCGATGTCGGAATCGCGCCAATCGACCGGACACCGCGGACCATATCGACCGCAAGCTCGACGCACCTTGGGAGTTCAATCTCTGCAAGCGCAGGATCAAAGACGCCCTGCACCGGCTGACATGTTCCTGGCGCAGGAAGTGCACTCCAGTCAGGATCCGGCTGGGATGCACGCGCCGACGTCACCGCAAGTTCGGATGCACGAATGACATCATCTTCGTGATTCACGCTTGAGAACCCGACAGCGCCCGATACAATGGCGCGTATGCCGATGCCGCTTGCAAACGATTCCCTGGCATACTCGATGTGATCGAGCTTGGTGTTGATGCTGACTGACCGGTCTGTGACGCAGTATGCTTCAGCTTCATCAGCACCGGCACGCTGCGCGTATTCAACCGCCTGCGCTGCAATTGATATCATGAGAATCTCGTTTGTGCGGTGCTGGCATAAGGCTTTTGCATGTCACGCCTTCCCACGCCTTATGAACCACTCAGCAAACTTCTCAAACGATTTTGCCCTGTGAGATACTTTATTCTTGGAATCATCGCCCATCGATGCGAAGGCGACGCCGTCGATCTCGAAGATCGGATCGTAGCCAAACCCCCCCTCTCCGCGTTCTTCATAAGCGATCGTTCCGGTGGCTGTGCCCTCAAAGGTGATCGCCTTCATGCCTGGCTCGCAGTATCCGATTATCGACCGAAACGTGGCTCGCCGGTCATCACCACCATCATCCGCGATATCACGCATCAGTGCAAGGATGCCGGCGTTTCCGATGGTATCGTAAACATACGCAGCGTACGGTCCGGGAAACCCGTTTAACGCATCGATGTAAAGCCCGGTATCCTCAACGATCACCGCGCAGTCCAGCCGGTTTACCACATGCTCCGCCCCGTACTCGGCAACCCGCGCAACATCATCGTCCTGCAGTTCAGGGTACCCGCAATCGTTCTGTACGATCGCAATACCGCGTGGTGCGCAGATGGCGACGGCTTCTGCCACCTTGTGCAGGTTCCCGGTCACGAACATGATCTGATTTGTCATCGTGTCCATTCACTTCACTCACTTCTTCACTTCAAGTTCGCCGCGTACGTGTCGATCGTCTTCTCGATATCCTTCGCAGTGTGCGCAATGCTCAGGAAATTGGTCTCAAACTGTGAAGGCGGAAGGAAGACCCCGCTTTCAAGCATCCGATGGAAGAAACGCAGATATTCCTCTTTATCACACCTGAGCGCATCCTGATAGTTGCGCGGCAGGTCTCCGAAGAATATCTTGAACATGCTCCCGACTCCGGAGATCGAGTAGGGCAATTTCAGGTCGGATACGAGATCTTGCAATGCCGAGCGAAGTTTAGCCCCGCTTACGTCCAGTTTTCTGTGGACATCCTCCGATTTGAGCGTATCCAGCACGGCAAGCCCCGCGGTCACCGAAACCGGGTTTCCACTGAACGTTCCCGCCTGGTAGACACCGCCTGATGGGGATATTAGTTCCATGATCTCTTTTTTGCCACCAAAGACACCAAACGGAAACCCCCCGCCAACGATCTTCCCGAGCGTCGTCATGTCAGGAACGATCCCGAAATACTCCTGTGCGCCGCCCATCGCAAGCCGAAATCCAGTGATAATCTCATCAAAGATCAGTAGCACGTCGTTTTCCTCTGTGACCCGGCGCAGATCCTCGAGATATCCTGGATCCGGAAGAATCGGTCCGACGTTTCCGAGCACCGGTTCGATGATCACAGCGGCAAGGTCGTCCCGGTTTGACTCGATGATGCCGGTTATTGCCTCGATATCGTTGTAGGGTGCCTGAAGCGTGTGTTTCGTGAAATCCGGCGGCACGCCGAGCGAGTCTGGCACACCGTGCGTCGTTGCTCCGGACCCTGCTTTTATAAGAGCGGCGTCGTGAGCGCCGTGAAATCCACCCTCGATCTTCAAAAACTTGTTTCTGCCGGTATACCCGCGGGCAAGGCGCAAAGCGCTCATCGTTGCCTCGGTCCCGGACGAAACAAACCGCAGCATCTCGATACTTGGATATATGGATGCGATCCTTGATGCAAGCTTCACCTCTGCCTCAATCGGGGTTCCGTAGAGCCAGCCGCGGTTGAGCTGGTCTGTAACTGCACTCTTGATCGCAGGGTGCGCATGTCCGAGGATCAGGGGGCCGTATCCCATGCAGTAATCGATGTAACGGTTCCCGTCAAGGTCCGTGATCGTGCAGCCCTCGGCAGATGCTGTGTAGAACGGATGCGGCTTGATTGCCCGCACCGGCGAACTGACGCCGCCTGGAATGACTTTCCTTGCCTCTTCATAAGTTTTTTCTGATTGCGTGGTCGTGGTGGTAGTCATGGTCATGGATATGCCTCATCGCTCTGGTAATATATATTTATCGGAGCGTCGGCATCATGCGAGAATGTGACCATCATAACAGCTCTTCAGCTCGTTCGGGCGAGGCATCAATCTCTATGTGCGCGGAAGACCTGCTGGTAGTGGTTACACAGGACATCGGGACCGCGAGTACGACTCCGCCGCTGACGCAAACGGGACGGACAGGTCACATCTTATGACGCGCTCCTGATCATGTAGGCTGCGGGCGGGGCGTGAAATTGTGAGCAACGGAGTCAACAGGACTGGTAGGACTCCCAGAAATGTCTCCCAACCACAAGCTTTATAGCTGAATGAGTGAATGTCAGCGTGCGCGTGATTCTTATGTCGCACTTCGCCAATCCAGGAAACCTGCGCAGATATCGTGTAGTGTATATTCAGGTCTTCTCGTGGGTCGCCTGTGTCATGTATGAGGAGTTGTGGCGATATGGCATACAGGTTCTGAATCATGCGTAGAAAGAGCAAAATGCCACCCACGCGCCACGCACTCGGGTGCGAAGGATAGTGGCTGTGGTCAAGCAGAATTATGACAAACAATTAGGAGGTCCATAAAAAATGGATAAAAAGACGAAGAGACTTTTCTCGATATCATGTATGGCTATTGTTGTGCTATCAATTCTCATGA
>JAUVEF010000210.1 GCA_030594905.1 Methanosarcinales archaeon | reverse complement strand
GGGGGAATTTAATAAGTTGATCCGGAAACCGGACTTTCTGATTTTCCAAGTTGTTCTGCAGGTTCGATTCTCGTGGACGTTGCCACCCATGCGTTCTGCGGTATGATTGCCCCATGTGAAGTGCAGCTGGTTGGGCAATCTGAGATGCAACTTCTTGTCAACAAGCGAATTACACAGATTGCCAGTTCCCCCCACAAATCCGCGCCCTGAACAGAAGTTTCAGGCGTGTTTCAATTCAACTAACTTGAGCGACAGTCCTTTTATGCAATCGTCGGGCGCATTTCCGATTATGGTGGAGATTGTACATTTGTCGCCAAATTCCAGCCCGATCGGGTGGCACAGGTCATACATACCACATTCATTTTTATTACACGACAGAGGTTCGAAAACAACCTTTGAACCTTCAAATGCTTTTTTTGATTCGATTGCGGAAATGGTCGGAGACTCCACAACCTCTACGGCTTGCACGCCCCCATCATGCACCTGACAGTTGTGCGTTGTCGTGGTTCTGATGTTTACGATCCGGTATTTTCTTCCGTTTAATAGGTTCATGCAACTGTTCTTGAATCTGCATTCCTCGCACTCCGAGGCGGGACCCTTATATATAAATTCGGTCCCGATCTTTGCGAGGCGCACCCCTATAAGTGTGATGGTAGTGTCAAGTTCCATTGTTTTTCACCTTTTGATTGATGTGATCACCAAGTATTAAAGTCTTGACCTGAAATTAGGATATGCGGGGCAACACATATATTCAGGCATGTCTGCAAGTACCCATGCGACTATATATTCAAGAGAACAGGCACCATGCAATCAGAGATTAGAGATATTGTATATAAATATTATATAGATCCATTCCTCAGTGATGCGGGCTACAACATAGTAAACACAGTCACATGGGCACTGGTGCTTGGCGTCTGCATCTTTGGCGTGCAGAGGGTGCTCCGGCATCTTGGCATCGTAATCGATCGACATTTTGTCATCGGGGTCGTGTGTTACGTGCTCTTCGGATCGAGCCTCCGCGTACTTGAGGATGCGCATCTGTTCGCGCCACCACTCAATCACCTGTTCGTGACGCCGGTCATATATTTTGTTGTGTTTTTTGTGACCGTAATATCACTTGCCTTATCGCTCCGTATATATCATGAACGGTACCACGTCGCATTCTCCCGCGTCGGGCTATTCCTCGCTGCCGTAAACATCTGTGTGCTGTTGTGGCATGAGAGCATCAAAAATCCGGCGGAAGCATTACTGATTATGATACTCACCGCCCTGATCACATCGGCGATCTATCTATCTTCCCGGCGCATGAATATCCGGTTCCTGTCAAGCAGATTCAACATCGCAATCCTCGGGGTGCATCTCTTTGACGCATCTTCAACCACTGTCGGCATAGATCTGCTTGGCTATTACGGCAAGCATGTTGTGGAGAATTATTTAATCGACATCACGGGCACGGGCGCGGTAATGTATCCGCTAAAGCTACTTGTCTTCATACCCCTGCTCTACCTGATCGACAGCGATTTCGATGACGATGAACTCCGTGATCTGCTGAAGCTCACGATCCTTGTGCTCGGACTATCCCCTGCCTGTAGGAACACGCTGAGCATTTTATTCGGAGTGTGATGCAGTTGAACTCATCGGGAGGATATGGGGGGTATGGAACGCACAGGAAATACGTAATAGCAATCACACTGATCTTTGCAGCCTCGTTGATAGCAGGCTACGGGTATGCGGTCTTAAATCCAACCGAATCTGCGAGGTTTGTGGAGGAACTCAGCGCCGAATTCGGATGGCTCATGGATCTAAGCCTGCCACAGATATTCCTTGTCATATTCTTAAACAATGCGATCAAAGCCCTGCTTGCGATCATATTCGGACTGCTGATCTTTGTTCCGGTTGGATTTGTCGCATACAATGGATGGGTTATCGGCATCGTAGTCTGCGAGCAAGTACGCACATATGGATACGTGTCTGTGGTGGCAGGGATTCTGCCACATGGCATCATCGAACTCCCGATGATCATTGTAAGCGCGGCTCTCGGAACGCGGCTCGGGATACTGGCTTTCTTGAGGATGAAAGAGACTATCTCCAACGAAGACCTAATATCTGAGATCAAATGGTCGGTGCGCTTCTATTTACGGTGGATTCTTCCGCTTCTGTTCGTCGCAGCTCTGATCGAGACATTTATCACACCGATCATAATGCAGATAGTCCGCGGATAAAAATTTGCCAGAGAGTAAGAGAGATAACAGACCCCCCACAACCCCGCGGTCATCGTTTTTGTTTCTCTGGCAGTTCATGT
>JAUVEF010000047.1 GCA_030594905.1 Methanosarcinales archaeon | reverse complement strand
AGCTCCTGGCTCGATTTTCCAAACAGTTCGCTGACTGCGGTCCCAAGTCCCATGAATGTGCGGTGCAGATAATCTCTACTATCGGTCATCAAAACCTCCTGTTCTCAGAAGACATGAACACTGTAATGTACGTGTAGTCTGGACGTAATCAATACATAAGTTTACCGCAAGGCGGTTTAATCTGGTATACGGGTGCGCTACCTGTAGGTCAGGACACTAATCACAATCAGAGATTGAGCAGTCGTACGAACATTCGATGTACTATCGTTTGATCAGTTGCTCAGATCCTGCGCCTTTTGAGAGGACATTTGAGAACGATAATGTCTGCATCTACTGGCTGGGACTTTTGGATAGTGCCTATAAGAACAACTAAAACAAACACCAGTATATGCAAATCGGAGTGTACGTATGCCACTGCGGGCTTAACATCGCCGGGGTACTTGATATAGATGCGATCGTGGCGTACGCACAGGAGCTTGATGACGTCTGCGTCGCAAGAAGCATCGAGTTCGCGTGTTCCGATGCAGGACAGGAGCAGATCAGAAGCGACATCGGGGCAGGCGTCGATCGTGTAGTCGTAGCCGCATGTTCGCCGCGTATGCACCAGACGACTTTTGAGCGACTGCTTGAGGACGCGGGTCTTGATTCACACCTCCTTGTGGTAGCAAACATACGCGAGCAGTGCTCATGGGTACATGCGGACGACCCGCCACTTGCGACCCTAAAAGCGATCGATCTGGTGCGTATGGGTGTGGCGCAGGCTCGGGAGCTTGCCGCGATCCCGAAGCGAACGATCCCGATCAACCGGGACGTGCTCGTGGTGGGCGCAGGGGTTGCAGGCTTGCAGGCAGCCCTTGATCTTGCGGACGGCGGCACGACGGTGCACCTGATCGAAAAAGAGCCGACCATCGGCGGAAGGGCGATTCTGTACGGGACACTGTTTCCGACGAACGACTGTTCGATATGTATCATCGCCCCAAAGATGACCGATGTATTCAATCACCCGAATATAAATCTGCACACCTGTTCCGAGGTTGTAGAGGTTGGGGGGAGCGTTGGCAATTTCAAAGTACGATGCATAAAAAAGCCCGGATTCGTCAAAAGCGACGTGTGCAAGGGATGCATCGAGGATTGTGCTTATATTTGTCCGATCACCGTTCCAAACGAGTTCGATTACGGTATCGGGGTCAGAAAGGCGATTTACATACCGGTGCCACAGTCTGTTCCGATGATTGCGTGCATCGATGATCACTGCGTTGGCTGCGGATTGTGCGAAGAGGCGTGCCCTCTGGATGCTATCGATTATTTACAGAAGGAAGAGGAGTTTCTGTTCAATGCGGGCGCGATCATCGTTGCAACCGGCTGGAAACCCTTCGATGCATCCCGCAAAGAGGAATACGGGTATGGGCGACACCGGGACGTGATCACATCGCTGCAACTTGAACGCATGTTAAATGTGAGCGGACCTACGGCAGGGCGTGTGATCCAGCCATCGACAGGAGAGCTTGCACGCAGAATTGCATTTATCCAGTGTGTGGGATCAAGGGATTCAACTGTTGGCAACGAATACTGCTCGGTCGTCTGTTGCATGGCTGCAATCAAGAATTCAAATGTAATCAAAAAAACATATCCTGATACGGATGTTTCAATTCATTACATCGACATACGAGCATGTGGGGATCGGTACGAAGAGTATTACCGGCGCACACAGGAACTCGGAGTTGATTTTGTACGGGGCAGGGTCGCAGAGGTGCTGACGCATGGCAAAAAGCCGGTCATCAGGTATGAGGATACGCTGGCAGGCGATGGAGTCGGTGTCACTGAAGAGGCATGCGACCTTGTTGTCCTCTCGGTCGGGCTTGAGGCGAACAGCGAGGTTAGCACGGTTCTCGGCATCCGTACCAGGGCAGACGGGTTCATGCAGGCTGCGCATCCAAAACTGCGACCTGTGGAAACGCCGACCGATGGCATCTTCATCGCAGGATGCGCGTCAGGTCCAAAAGACATACAGACCTCGGTTGCGCAGGCGTCTGCCGCCGCTTACCGGGCGTCGAATCTGCTCAAAGACGGCAGTCTGGATATCGACCCGATGAGTGCGCATGTGGACGCGGATAAGTGCATCGGATGCGGGCTCTGCAGGTCTATTTGCTCATTCGGGTGCATCAGCATGGTGCATGGCAAGGCTGTGGTTGATGAACTGGCGTGCAAGGGCTGCGGTTCGTGCAGTGCCGCATGTCCGGGCGGCGCAATCGAGCCGTACACGCACACTGATGCCCAGATCCTCTCGCAGATCCATGCGATTGAGAAGAGCGAGTGCCCGCTCATTGTTACGTTTCTCTGCAACTGGTGCGCTTATGCGTGTGCAGACTTAACAGGCGTGCTCCGCATCTCGTATCCGACCAACATCCGCGTGATCCGCGTGATGTGTGCAGGCAGGGTCAACCCCGGGTTCGTGCTCGAAGCACTCAGGCAAGGGGCGGATGGGGTGCTGGTTGCCGGATGCCGCCCGGGCGAGTGCCATTACACATACGGAAACGAACATGCAACACACCGGATGGTTGCGCTCGCAGATGCACTGGATAGCGTTGGGATCGACGCACGCAGGCTAAAGACGGTCTGGATCAGCGCATCCGAAAGTAATCGATTCGCAGAGACGATTTCTGATTTTGTGGACGAGCTAAAGGAGATCGGACCGATCGGGTCGGAATTGTAGCTCCGGGTGTATTCCACAGAATATTCCGGTTAGGTGCAGAAAAGATCCAGCCACAGCAGCCCCTGGATCGCTGATCTTACTGACCAACAGTCAGGAATTCGGACAGATCGCCATACTGGTACGTAAACAGCATCGTCAGCGTAACAAGCCGCCTCTTTGTGAGAGAAATACCAAGATTGTGGTCAGCCGGTGAGTTTTCATACAAAAATCGCTCTATGGATCCAGTATCGATCGCGTTTTCCTTTTTCATGTACCATGGCGGCACCCCAAGGAGCGCAGTGCTCTTCCGGGCAGCCTTCGTATCCGTATCCATCGACTGCTTCTCGACAGCGACGCCTATCAGGGTTGGCACATCGATCGGTTTGTGCCCGCCTACCGGGATGAAATATCCTGGCAGGTCCTTTGACAGTACGCTTGCACGCCCGAACACGGAAAACCCCCCCTCGGGGATGGATATGCATGACATGATGTCCCTGACACTAAGGCTCGATGCGGTGCTCACCTTCGGGTCGGATCCGGACAGGATGTCAGAGATGACCGCAGCAGCATACTGGTTGAACTGTGGGTACGCACTCTCGATGTTGCTTGTGTAGGCGATGCGCTGGTTATCCATCAGGATGAACGCGTCAGTGTATTTCTTAAGATGCTCGATCGCATAGCCCACGTTTCGGTACTGTGCACGCGCATCTGCACCGGTTCCGGTCCGGGCGGGCAGAATGCCAAAGACCATGGTTGGTATGTCAAGGTCGCTTAGCATGCGTGCTATGATTGGTGATATCCCAGGTCCAGTGATTCCACCAAGACCGAGGAAAATAATTGCGAAATCGGCGTCCTCGATGTTATCGTTCAGCAATCCAAGCAGCGTGGCGTCGTACGAATCCATTGCAGACGCAGATGCCGTGGTATCGGCAAAATCCCGTCGCCCGACGTCGTCGTCACCTGATCCGAAGAATCCTTTATCGGTCAGCAGGTACTGCTCCTTCTTCCTGACATGTTCAAGTGTAACCCTCGGGTTGATCGCGATTCTCGGGTTCTTTCCTGCACCACGCTTGCAGACGGCATCCAGAAGCGCACCCCCTGCATGTCCGGCACCGATCAGAAAACCTACCATATTCCCGGATTAACCGCAACGCATATATGGTTTTTCGTGGTGGTTATATTATGGTTCGTGCGATTGATCTGGTGATTTATCTGTTTGCTGTTGCATTGCTATCCATGCTCGCAGCACCCGCTCTCGGGGACGATGCACTGAAACGGGAACTGGTCGAGCAGGCAAGTGAGGTGAAACCGCCTGTGCTTGCAAGGTATCAGGAACTCGACCTTATGCACAAGCAGATCCTGATTACACTGCAAACCCTTCCGGAAAACCAGATCACCACCACGACAAGGAAGTGGGTGAACCTTGCGTCAGGGCAGGGCGGCATTTTCCTGAAATTTGATGAGATTAATGATCTTGCATCAAAAGGCGATCCGCAGTCGCATGAAACTGCGCTGACTAAGGCTGCCCAGTTAAAGGGTGATATAGACACGCTCGAAGGATATAATCAGGCAAAAGAGAATTTCATCACGATTTATCCAAGAATGGCGCTGACGCATTTTTTCACAGACCAGGGTGTTTATTTTGAGGCGCTTGCCGAAAGTGAGAACGATACACGCCTCTCGATCAATTACTATGAGCAGGCTCGGGTTGCATACAGGGAGGCAGAGGATCTCACAAAGACGACGTATGTGGATCTCAAGGTGAAAGAACTCGAGTCCGAGTACCGGTTCGACATGGAGGTTGCAAACGAGTCGTTCTGTGTCGGAGAGGCGAACTTTGAGCAGGCTATGAGCGGACTTAACAATTCAACCAACATGATAACCGTTGTAACGGGAATTCTCTCGGCAAGGACTTCTGAAAGGGAACTTGCCACTGCTTACGAATTATACACAAAACACGGCGACGAGCAGGCATCGCAGATCGATGAGATGCTTGTTACGGTCGATGATGCGCACACTGAACTTGTCGCCGTTTTTCTGCGATATGCCGCGGTGTTCGGGGCGTTTTTCATCACGATCCTGATTATCGCACTCGACCGCATCTTCAGGTGGACACACGCTGTTGAGGATACGCTGCTTGGAAACGAGGTGATCGGGTGAGGAACGTTCTGTTTCTCTTTGTGATCTTTTTCATGATCATGCAGACTGCGCAGGCAGACCTCTCTGTAACCGGCGATTCCTGCGATATCGATCTGGATGCGCGGTATGGGGATGCGAAAGCAAAGTCGGCAACGGTGAAGGTTCATGTCAGCAACACGGGAGACGTTGACGAAATTATCACTGTAAGCGTACCAAACCCCCCAACCGGCATAACCACCAGCATATCCAGTTCTGATTCATCATTTACGCTACGATCAAACAAATCAAAGAATGTCCAGATCAGTGTGACAGTAGCCGGAGATGTTTCTGAAGGGGCGCATACCTTAACGGTTAGTGTGAACGGTGCAGAGCACAACACAGCCACCATCACCATCAACGTCGATCGCCTGGTCCCGGCGCACCTTGCCTCGCTCCAGAACGTTGAGATAGACGATCCTGTGGTATTCAACAAACCGAGAAAGGAGATGGAGAAGACCGGCTTTAAGGTTGAAAAGACGTTTCAGATCGTAAACGACGGTGATACCAAGATGACCCTGGGCAGCGTGGCTGCGTATGGCAATCCTGATGCAGGAATGACATTTAGCGTGAACAATCCGTCGACGATTTCAGAACAGAGCACTGGCACCGCCACACTGACGATCATCATACCGGTATCAGCCCCGGAGGGTGAGCACCAGGGCAAACTGCGAGTTGATGCAGGAAAAGCCGGATCGCAAACCCTTACGGTTACAGTGACTGTTAAGCATGAGGTTAAATTTGAGATGTCATCATACAGCCCGGACTTTAGGAGGGTTGACGTGTTAAAATCAGTCCCGCTGGAGATAACACTGAGTGAAGTGCTTGGATACAAGGACATCACCTCGGTCAAGATCGTTCGTGATGAAAGCCAACCGGGAGACGGGAAGGACGACTGGATGTCGGTTAACTTGCCGGCTTCTACGATACCGAAAGGAAGTTCTGTGGCGCTCACGTTTACGCTCCGGTTCCGTGGAGAAACCGTGGTTGGCAGGACGTATTCCTGGCGCCATCTCCTCACACACAGCGCAGGGAACGGGACCATCGCGCTGAAGGCGACCGCAACACCGATCGATATCGCAGCGACGAAGGCTGCATTGCAGACCATTCAGGGATCAGGAAGCCCTGATGCGTCAAATATCGCAGGAAAATCTCTCGGGATGCTGTCTGCAAACGCGGAGAGTGCTGAGCAATGGGCGTCGGTTGCAAGCGTCTCACAGGCGTCTGTAACGTTCCTTGGTGCGATGGAACAGGCAGTCAGGAAGACTGGCGAGGGCGATCACGGGGCTGCGACAAACGATCTGCTGGTCGCAGGAATTGCTGTGGACACCATGCAGAAGAGCGCGAAGACAGAGGCGCAGACCAATATCCATAAAATGTCTAATGATTACATAACCAGCATACTGCAGAAAGAGTCTCTATATTTTGAAAAGATGGCGGCAGACGCTGCGGACGATCGCACAAAGATCATTGCATACCGCCATGCAGCTATAACGTACGAGCTTTTAAACTCGCCTGACCAGTGCAGCGCTGCATATAAACTGGCGGCAGAATCGGTATCATCATACAATCAGAAGATCGAGAGCGCAAACAACAACCGCGTGGATGCGGAGGATGCGATTCGGCGTGCGTCCGAAGACCTGTACCAGTGGGGTGACGCAAAACTGCTGGTCAACCCGTTTGCTTACGATGGAACCTCGGATGGGTACCGGTTTGCAGTAAACATGACAGAAACTGCCGCAAACGAATACCAGTCAGCAGGCGAGCAGGAGTTGTACAATGCAAGCAGCGCCCGTGCGGACCAGCTCAATAACCACTGGTTATTCCTGCTAAGTCAGTTCTGCATCTTGATGATCGGCTACATCCTTCTATTCGTGGGAGCGGTGGTTTGGTGTGTGTTCGCGTTCATGGCGTTCGCAGTCGATTCACGAGAAGAGGAGTTTGGTGACGTGGTTCTGCTGTCTTGAGTCAAAGATGATTATATAAACATGTTAGAGAGAGGCTGATTTAGAGCGCCCGGACACATCATAAAAGTGATAACATGAACATAGAGATCATAGGAACTGAATCGTTGGGTGTACGAGGTCTCTCTTGTTTTATAAGGACCGAGAAGCAGAGGATACTGATTGATCCGGGTATCGCACTGGGTTATAATAGATACGGGCTGCTTCCCCACCCCTTGCAGGTAGCAGTGGATGAGAGGCTACAGAAGAAGATCCTGCAACGATGGTCAGAAGCAACCGACATCGTGATCAGTCATTTTCACGGGGATCACATTCCGTTAGCCGATGCGAATCCGTATCAGTTCAACATTAAAAAAGTAACCGGATTAAACCCTGATGTCCGGATATGGACTAAGAACCCGCATCATCTGCATCCGATCGAAGAAAAACGAGTAAAGTCTATTTCTACTATTCTAAAGAACGATTTGACTCCAGCAGAAGGTATAACGCATGGAGCGATGACCTTTTCCGGACCTGTGTTTCATGGGGGCAAAGCTAATAATCCGCAGACGGTGATGATGACCCGGATCGAGGAAGATTGCGTCTTTGTGCACACCTCTGATACCCAACTCCTTGACGGCAAAGCCATCTCTCAAATACTGGACTGGGAACCTGATATTGTGTTGGCGGACGGACCTCCACTCTACATGCCCAATAAACTTTCGAAAAAGCAGGCTGAAATGGCGTGGCGCAACGCTGAGCGACTATCCCGGGAAGTCGGTACGTTGATTCTCGATCATCATTTGATGCGAAGTTGTACCGGACTTGAATGGTTGGAACGCTTATCATCTGAAACAGGAAACCGCGTTATCTGCGGGGCTGATTTTATGAAAGCTCCGAGAATGCTGCTTGAAGCGAGACGCAAATCCTTGTATAGGGATATGCCGGTTCCTGCCTCCTGGCAT
>JAUVEF010000149.1 GCA_030594905.1 Methanosarcinales archaeon | reverse complement strand
TACCTACATGGCATTCACAAGTCCGGCGATCACCCCGGAGCGCCCGCCTCTGCACACCGATGCACAGTGGCAAAACCTCCTGCAAAGCTACCGGATCTTCTATTTCCATGTCCCGCTCGCATGGGTCTCTTATGTGGCGTTCTTTGTGGTGTTCATTGCAAGCATCAGGTACCTACAGACATCTGATCTGAAATGGGACTTGTTTGCAGCATCCTCCGCAGATATCGGGGTTCTTTTCTGTTTGCTGAACGTTTTAAGCGGCATGTTCTGGGCAAAAGGTGCATGGGGGATCTACTGGGAATGGAGCCCGCGTTTAACACTTCAGCTTATTTTGTTACTGTTGTATGTGGCTTACGTGCTGCTGCGCCGATCGATTGACTCGGATAACCGTGCACGCACTTCAGCCGTATTCGGAATCATTGCATTCACCGCTGTGCCGATGAGTTATCTCTCGATCAAGATCTGGTCCTTGCAGGTTCATCCTGACCTGACCAGCGAAGGCGGCGGCATCGAAAGCCCGATCATCGTATACACCCTGCTGATTAATATATTTGCATATACATTATTATATCTGTCGATGCTCAATATTAAGATGGAAAATGAACGTGCTGCACAGGAACTGGGCTACGCCACCTGATACATTCGATGCACCCGAATGATCCTAATCCTTAATTATAGCCACGCTTAAACTCACTACCATGCCGGTAATCACACTGCATTACGATGACCTTGAGGATCTGATCGGCGCTGACAGGGAAACGATCATCAAACACATCCCGATGATCGGCGCTGACATCGAGCGTGCGCGGGATGACCATATCGATATTGAGTTCTTCCCTGACCGCCCCGATCTATACAGCGTCGAGGGCGTGGCTCGGGCTATGCGTGGGTTTCTGGATATCGAGACCGGACTCCCAACATACGAGGTCTCAAAATCAGACATCAGTATCACGTTCGATCGCGAAATCGGAAAGATACGCCCGTTTCTCGCATGTGCAGTGGTAAAAGACCTTAAGTTTACCTCATACTCCATAGAATCGCTGATGAACCTGCAGGAGGATCTTCACTGGGGACTCGGGCGCAACCGTGCAAAGGTGTCGATCGGTGTGCATGACCTTGATCGCGTGGCACCGCCATTTAAGTACATCGCGGCAGAGCCATCTTATGAATTTGTTCCGCTCGACTTCGATACCCCGATGTCGATGACGGATATACTCAAAAAACATCCGAAAGGCGTTAAATTCGCACATCTCGCTGACAAATTCGATAAATACCCACTGATCATCGATTCAAACGAAAACGTGCTATCTTTCCCGCCGATCATCAATGGGACATTGACTCGCGTAGAAGACGATACAAAAAATCTGTTCATTGAAGTCACCGGGACGGGCAGAGCGGTGTTTGCCGCGTTAAACATTGTGGTGACCGCACTTGCGGAACGCGGCGGGAGAATTGAGTCTGTGCAGGTATACACGCCGGATGACGATGGAGGATACACAACACCGGACCTCAATCCTGCGATCCGCACAATCTCCCGAACGGAGGCAGTTGCCCTGCTCGGTTTTGATCTGAGCAGCGACGAGATCGCGAGGCACCTCCGGAAGATGCGTTTTGGTGCAGTCCCAGAGTCGGTGGCAGGGTTGGGGTCAGGGTCAGATGACACGATTGAGGTGGCGGTGCCCGCGTACCGTGCAGACATCATGCATGACTATGACATCTTCGAGGATATTGCCATCGGGCATGGCTACGAGCAAATCGTGCCTGCGCTGCCAGAGACGATGACAATCGGGGGGGAACATCCGGTTTCACGCATGAAATCGGCGCTTCGTGAGATCATGGTGGGCTTGAGCTTCTGTGAAGTGATGCCGTTTACGCTGACCAGTGAGGTAGTACATTTCGACAGGATGCAGAGACCCCGTGCAAGCGCCACTCATGTCATGCACCCGATCAGCCAGGAGCAGACGATCCTGCGAACCACAATCCTGCCGAACCTGCTTGAGATTCTCTCGCTCAACCAGCACCGGGAACTGCCGCAGCAGATATTTGAGGTGGGTGATGTGGTCGCTGGCGGGCATAACAAAGTGCATCTTGCAGCGGTCGCAATCGAGGCGCGTGCAAACTTCAGCGAGATTAGGGCAGCGGTGGACACCGTGATGCACGAACGCGGGGTTGCGTATGAGATCGCCAATTCAGATGATCCGGCATTCATCGAGGGTAGGCGGGCTGAGATCCTCATTGATGGTAAATGTGCAGGCGTCTTTGGCGAGGTGCACCCCGGAGTTATACTGAATTTTGGGCTGGATCAGCCGGTGATTGCATTTGAGATGTGGAGGTTGTGACCAGATCCATCACCCGCACCCACCACCCACGATTTTTCAAGCGAACCTAAGAGTGCCCCGGCATAACGTCCCAGTATACCGCATCACCAATCGCCTGATCTAATAGCTCACAAACCGCTTGCCATTGCTTCTTAGACGCGGTTGTTCAAGAATTACAGTCTTGTCGGGGTCTTTAAACATGCGCCCAATTTCATAACAACCCGTATCATGCTTTTCTGCAATCCGCATCGCATGATCCACCTCATCCTCGGGAAGAACGATGCAAAATCCAATTCCCATGTTGTAAACCTGATACATCTCTTCTTCACTCACGGGCCCGTATTCTTGGATCAGCCTGAAGACCTGCGGCACGTCTGGCAAGCTGTCGATCTTAAATCCGTGATCTACGCTGACTCGCGGGAGGTTCAAAAACCCGTCGCCAGTTATATGGGCAAGCGACCTGAGATCCAGACCCTGGTCAAGCATCTCCCGGACCTCCCTGACGTAGATCTTTGTCGGTTCGAGCAACGCTTCGCCAAGCGATTTATCAAGCCCGTCGATCTGCTTATCCACATCAAATCCCGTGTTATCCAGCAAAGCTCTCCTTGCAAGCGTCATCCCGTTGCTATGGATCCCGGAGCTTGCCAAACCGAGTATTACGTCACCTTCCTCGATTTTATCCCCGGTTATGATCTTATCGCTTGAAACCGTGCCGACACCCATCCCAACCAGATCAAAACCCCGGTTCTCTCGTTTTCCTTTGATCATCTCTGGCATAATTGCGATTTCCCCACCAGAAAGTGTCACATCAGCGCGCCTGCACCCTTCAACCAGACCTTTTACGATCTCCTCGAGAATGTCCGGGTCCGGGTCCTGAATTGCGATGTAGTCGACCATTGACACAGGTTCTGCGCCGACACACAGGATGTCATTGACATTCATGGCGACGCAATCGATACCGACTGTGTCGTATTTTTCCATGAGCTGCGCGATAAAGACCTTCGTTCCGACACCGTCGGTTTTGACCGCCAGCGATCGGCCACCTCCGATGTCAATAACTCCTGAAAAATGTCCTATCGGGAGCATGGGCTTACCTATGGCATCTCTGAACTCAAAGGTCGTTTTGACAAGTTTTATGATCCGTTTTAGTGCAATATCTACCTTTGCAGTGTCTGCACCAGCTTTCTGATATGTAAGCTGCCCGTCTGCGACATCGCCCGCAATTTCAGTGTTCTCCATGTGTTTTGTCTCCTTTGATGGTTTGTTGGTTGCTGGTGCGGTTTGAAAGACTAAAAATGTACCTAACAGCATGTCGATATAAGAGATCAAACCGACAATTGATCACTTCGGATTCATCAGACACACCTGATGTGCATATCACCAAGTTCTACAGACCAGCTATTGAAAATAATGCACCAAATCGGCAAACATCGCTTATTTGTCTTTAACAACCGGATTGTTTAAAATTCAATGGCGGATTTGACCTCTGTTCGCGCACCCTCACCGAGACGCGGGTTCAAAGCTTATGAGACATGACATTTAGGAGAGATATCCTGAGGTCATAGGCAATATTACACTGCACTGGTGCAGGTATAGATGCGCGTGAATAGTACCCCAAAGCAGCCCCAACCGATAGGTATATAAGGAATTAGTAATATGTCATAGTTACCACGACCACTAAAAAAAGTCCGTTCGCGTGGGCGCGCAGTACTCCCCTCACCGGGGGGCTGTGCATTGCAGCAATTTTGCAGTA
>JAUVEF010000159.1 GCA_030594905.1 Methanosarcinales archaeon | reverse complement strand
CTCGTAATCCCGCCTAATCTGTTGAATTGCAAATTATCCTTTAAGTGCGAGCAGATGTCAACGATCGTTCCTTTATCGACGTTCGCACAGACCATATGCGGCGGCTGAGAATCGATCAGAGCGTCCGTAACAGCGTCCGGGAACTGAGATTTCAACGAATCGAGTACTGTTGTTTCGTCCATCTCATTTCACCCCGTACATTGTGCCCTTGTCGGTCTTCGCCTTGATCTTCTTCTGGAGCTCTATGAACCCCTGGATCAATGCCTCCGGTCTTGGCGGGCATCCGGTGATGTAGACATCAACCGGGAATATCTCGTCGATGTTCTGCAGCGTGTTGTAGGATCTGTAGAACGGTCCGCCACTTATTGAACAGTTGCCCATACAGAGCACCCATTTTGGCGAGGGCATCTGTTCGTACAATCGCTTCAGCGCCGGGAAGTACTTACGGACGATGTACCCACTGATCACCATCACGTCCGCATGTCGTGGCGAACATCTCGGAATGATTCCGAATCGATCGGTGTCGTAGTGGGAACAGCCCGCAGCGATCATCTCGACGCCACAGCACCCCATCGGCTGGGTCATAAACCAGAGCGAATTCTTCCTGCCCCAGTTTATAACGTCCTGCGCGGGCGATTTCTTGAGAAACTCATGAATCGCGCCGGTGGTGGTGGTTATAACCTGCATTGGTGTTCTAATGTCTTTTGGCATGATAACCTCCTTTCAACGCGTCCATGTGAACGCGCCCTTTTTCCATGCATAAGCATCTCCGATTAGCAGTGCGATAATAAGGAATAAAACCATCGCGAATCCTGCTATCAGAGTAAACCCTGGGATCTCTCCTAGAACTGCCGAATTCTTGTAACAAACCGCCCAAGGATATAAGAAAAGAACCTCCACATCAAAAAGCACAAAAACGATCGCAAGTAAGTAATACGAAACGTTAAACCGCACCTGTGCTTCTCCTATCGGATCTTTTCCGCCCTCGTAGGTCGTGTTCTTAAATCGGGCAGGATTTCTCGGAGTGATCTGTTTTACGATAAATATAATGACGAACGGTATGATCAACGCAAGAATGAGCATTACCGCAATCGGAATGTAATCTGCAGTCACATCCGCCATCATATCAACCTCCTGATCATATATTCAAGCCTCCGTGTATTGACCATGATATTAATCATGGTCGACTGTATTGTATCGAGCAATATGCTCGTACCATAGTATAAAAGGTTTATCATGAGTGGGGATGTTATCGCTCGTATTTGCAGAATTGCGATTGCATTTTCATGGTTTTGGTTGCGGTAAATCAACACCGACTGCCAAAAAACATGGCATCAAGAGGCAAGCAGCAATACTGAGAAATAGCAAAATCCATGTAAATTGACGTTATCCAGCGTCTAAAAACTCTGTTGGACATCGATTAACATAAATCAATACATATTTAACGTTTTGTTGATTTTGTAGATTGACAGTGATTCGTATTCCGGATAGTCACATTTATCCATCTCAAATCCGCGGTGTGGTGGAATTAGAAGAAACAAGTATAAACAAAAAATAATAAGAAGTCATCCAAAAATATCATTGGAAACTACTTGATCACGGGAAATCCATACGCATCAGTATCATCAAAACAGTAGCAGACCTTCTGATACCCGTTCTTCAACTCGATCACATCGTCCCGGACGCTTTCAGGCGATTCATCGTCAAGCACGATCCGCTTCATGAAATCCGCGATCGCGTCCATCTCTGATGTGCCCATTCCGATGCGGGTTAGTTCCTGAGTCCCGATCCGGATTCCTGATGGCTCGACTGTGACACTCACATGATCCCCTGGCAGAAGATTCTTGTTTACGATGATGTTTGCCGCTTCGAGCTTTGTTGCGGCCCTGATACTGCCGCCAGCATGTGTGACATCGACTGCGACCTGATGCGACTCTGTAAATCCAAGCGGCTCGCAAATTACATCGAATCCCCGCTCATAGAGTGATTGTGCGAGTGATTTCGCGTTTGTGATCACATCCGAGGCGTAATCCTCGCCAAATTCGATCATCTCTGCAAGCGATACCCCAAGCCCCGCAAGATGGTGCAGATGGTGGTTGCTGACCGTGCCAGGGAATACTGCCTCATCGATCTTTTCCGAAAGCCCCTCTTTGCAGAAGATCACCGCGCCCTGCGGTCCCGGAAACGTCTTGTGTGTGGATCCGGTCATCACGTCCGCGCCCTCGCGCAGCGGGTCCTGAAAGCAGTTTCCCGCAATAAGCCCGAGCACATGCGCCCCGTCATAGACGACATTCGCACCCACCTCATGGGCTGCCTCGCACGCCTCGCGGACCGGGTGTGGGAATAAAAAGAGGCTGCCGCCCAGAAGCACAATACGCGGCTTTGTCTCGCGAATCATCGCAACCATGCGGTCGGTGTCGATATTCATGATCTCAGGGTCAAACGGGTGCGCAATCACGCGCAAACCCCTGACGCCAGCAGCTGAGTAACGGACATGGCTAATATGCCCGCCCTGCGGAACTTCGAGGGAAATGATCGTGTCTCCGGGGTCTGCCAGCGCAAAAAAGGCGGCGATGTTTGCGTTGACGCCCGAAGTTGGCTGCACATTGACATGCTCAGCCCTGAACAGATCCTTTGCAAGCGTTATGGTCTTTGCCTCGATCTCATCGATATACTGGCAGCCCTGGTAGAACCGATGCCCAACCACACCCTCTGCATAGCGGTGTGCAAGATCGGTTGCCGCAAGAAGCCGCACCCGGTTGCTTGTCAGGTTGTTGCTTGCGATCATGGGCAGGCAGTCTCTGTACCATTCGTGATGCGCCTCTGTGGCGCGCATGATGAGATCAATATCTTGTTGCATATCTTCCATGATAAGAATTGCAACCATTTAAATCTATGTCGCATACGAGGTTGTACTCGTAGGTCATCAGATCCATGGCAAACGTCAACACCTGCGATTTTGATTTTGTGTGGGTGGCTTTGCTTGTTATGTGTGCGGCATGAGTGCGCACGTTTGACTGAACTTGCGCGAATTTATATAATCGGTAAAAAATCAATAAAAACGTCCGGGACTTCTTGGATCTGACATTCCGCAGGTCGCCATTCATTTTCCACAATTTCTACTGATAGCGGTTTTGAATATCTTAAAAATATTATTTTTATACTTTGGTGGCACAACCTACCCAATTCCAACAGAGGGTGCTTTACATGTTTATGCAAAAAATATGTATTTTAATAGATAGATTGTCTTTGAAAACAAAAAATCACAATCAGTAGCCACTATTCACCATTTGCAAAAATAGATCTTCTTGCAAAAACACATGCGGAATGTCAGTTGTATCGACTGGCACGTGTATTTTTCGGCGCTGTTCTCGTATGAGTAGTTAAAATAATAAGTCTTGAATTTATATTTTATTTATTTTTTACATTCTATGTGCATACTGTGGAACTAAAAATTCGGTAAGTAAGATCGGAAGTGTGGAATGTGTGACTAAGTGGGAATTGCTGCATATTCGCTGAGGTTATCGATCGCACCACCACCATCAATCTCGAGTAACAATTGAGGAAATCTTCAACCGGTGACGAACCGCCCACGCAGGTTGATGTGGAACGGGGCGTGCCCATCTGGAAGTTGATCGAGCAGGTTGCTGATCAGTGCAGTCTTCCCACGGTTTGTCGGACTGTAGATGAAAGTGATCAAGGATTGTTCTGCGTCCAGAATATCCCTGATCGCTTTTGTCCCCGGTTCTCGGTCGTGGAATTTGATTCTTTTCATGCGCGTATCTTCGCGTTCGCTTGCTCATAATTCTATCGCGCCAGCCGCAGCCTTGAGGATCATGAG
>JAUVEF010000088.1 GCA_030594905.1 Methanosarcinales archaeon | reverse complement strand
GATAGATCATGAATTCTCTTTTTCAGGAGTTTTCCGTTGGTTATGAGTGAGGTTATCATTCCGATGTCGTGAGCGTGCCTTAAAATCTCGGGCAGGTCTTTTCGCATGAGCGGTTCAGCCGTCCACGCATTATAGATCATTATTCCAAACGATCTGGCTTCATCAAGGAGATTAAACACCTCTTCGGTACTCATCTCATCCCCTTCCTCCTTCCAGTACTCACAGAACTTGCATTGCAGATTACATCTTGCATTGATCCCGTGTGATAGGACAAAGGGTCTTTTCCTGACCCTGAGCTGCCACAGGGCTTTTGATGCCAACACCGGCGAGAATGTCATAACAATCACCATAAAAATGCGGAAAATGCGGGGGAGGGGATTCGAACCCATGAACTCCTTCGAGAACAGATCTTGAGTCTGTCGCCGTTGACCGCTTGGCTACCCCCGCTTCTGTGATCGGGTGAGAACAACCATCCTTTTGCACAAACCTCATTTAAAGATGTCGATTGCGCAGGTGGTGCATGCCCGGTGTTTTTTGGATGTCACGAAATCCGACGGTCGCCACCACCGAAAGTGTTGGGTGTCTGGCAAAAGCAGAAAAATATAGGAGTGGTTGCAATACGGTATTTTTCAGAACGATAAATAACCAACCACTCTTTCCAAAAGCACATCAATCAACGATAGATCAAGCGCCTCAGGTCTCATAGGGTTCATCACGTTTCAGTTGCGATTGTCATCATCGGCGCTTCGCAGTGGTCCTGATGACTCAGAACCACTTTTCTGCCGTACCAACTGCATGAACGATCAGGTCGGCACACGCCTTCATATCATCAAGCGAGAGCACCTCGACTGGTGAGTGTATATAACGCGTTGCCATCGAAAGAACCCCTGATGGGATTCCCTCGCGGGTCAGGCTGATCGCTGTTGCATCGGTTGTGCCGCCGTCCGAGACGTCGAGCTGATATGGAATCTTGTTCTCATCAGCAGTCTCGCGCAGCCACTTGAGCACCGATGGGTGTGTGATCACACCTCTTCCGCCTGCGTCCATCACTGTTATGACCGCACCCTTTCCGACCACCATCGCAGAGTCTGTTTTGGTGATGCCGGGATGGTCGCCTGCGACGCAGACGTCAAGCGCAATCGCAACGTCCGGGTTCAGCCCGAATGCAGAGGTTCTTGCTCCTTTAAGCCCGACCTCCTCCTGAACCGTGAAGACAGCGTGGACGGTCGATTCGATATCGATCTTGCTGATCCGCTTCATCGCATCCACAAGGAGCGCAACACCGGCACGGTTATCGAGGGCTTTTCCGGTGATCCGGTCGTTTGCAAGCAGAGTGAAGTTGCGGTCGATTGAGATTGCGGTTCCTACCTCAATTCCCATATCTGCTGCATCGTCTGCTGACGATGCGCCGACATCGACGAACATGTCTTTTGAGTCCACCGGCTTCTTTCTGTCCGCCTCTTTCATGACGTGCGGGGGTTTTGATCCGATCACGCCGACGCATGGCTTTTCCGAGTGAACAATCACCCTCTGGTTGAGTAAGGTCGGATCAAACCATCCACCGACCTTCACGAACCTGAGGAAGCCTTCGTCGTCGATGTGCTTTACCGCAAGCCCGATCTCATCGAGATGTGCGGCAAGCATGATCTTCGGGCTTGCGTCACCCTTCGTACCTTTCTTTGTGAATATCAGATTACCCGGCGCGTCTACCCGCATGTCTCCGTAGGGGGCAAGTTCCTGACGGGCAATCTCACGAACGCTGCCCTCGTATCCGGAGATTCCGTGTGCGTCTGATAATCTCTGCAATAAGTCTTGCATGTATGGGATTATCCGAACAGTGCTCCAAGACCTGCCATCCCTGCCTCTTCTTCCTCTTCCTTCTTCTCTTCTTCTGCTTCAACAGCAGCTGGTGCTTCAACAGCAGCTGGTGCAGCGTCCGCCGCTCCTGCAGGAGCTGCTGTCGCCGCAACAGGTGCTACTGCCGCCTGTGCGATCGCGCTCTCGATGTCAACGCCATCAAGCGCTGCAACAAGTGCTTTTACTCTTGATTCATCCACATCGACGCCTGCTGCATCGAGTATGCTGGTAATTCCCTGTTCGGTTACATCCTTCTCTGCGTTGTGCAGTATTAATGCTGCATATATATATTCCATATTTAGTTCACCTCTAATGATTGATTATTCGTTGATCGTTCGTTGTCAGGTTATCCGAATAGAAGACCAAGCCCTTCTGCTGCTTCCTCTTCTTTTTCTTCAGCTGACTCTTCTTCTGCCGCGTCCTGTGAGTCTCCACCTGCTGCATCTTCCGCTTTCACTTCGGTTGCCTCCGCAACAGATGCTGTTTCCTCTGCTGCTGCCTGCTTCGGGAGTAAAGCCTGCAAAGCATCGCCCAGCGCATCAGGGTCATCGATGCTACATGCAAGCGAGGTTGCCTTCGACTGCGCCACCTGAAGCAGAGCATCGACGAGATCTGGCACGGGTATGGCAGAATTTATACCAAGGTTTCTTGCACCGGCTGATGCCTGCGAAAGCAGCGTTGTGATCGTCGCATTCGATGGGTACGCAATGCCAATGGCAAGATTGAATGCGCGTGTGGCAGCTATTGCAAGGTTGTCCGTATACTCAGCCTCATTGATATCTAAAACGCCCGCCTCAAGTACCGCACCTGCATCGTAAACAGCACGGAGATCGAGACCGACAGTCGTCGGATAGATCTCAAGACGCGTGAGCATCTCAGAGAGCGCCCTTGACACTGGCTCGCCTGCATGTGCAACCACCTTCGTCTCCCGGATCATGACCTTACCTTTATCGATCTTGGCAGGTATGCCCGCGTTCTGCAGATCACCTATGACCGGTCCCGGAGCAAATGAGGTCGGACCTGCTTCCACCACGATATCTTCGGGTGCGGATGCGCCTGCTTTGATCGGAGCACTCGTCTTGCTTGCCTCAAGCAGCTTGAATAGTTTGAACGGGTTTAAGTCTGTAAAGATGAGCGCGGTTTGATCGTTGATGTGTGCCCCCATCGCGCCGATGGTATCATCGCACTGATTCAATGCACGGTGCAAAAGGCTGTTTCTGTAAAGGTGGAGTTTTGCGACGCCTTTTAGACTTCGGCGCATCTCCTGTAACTGCTTTGCCGGTATGTCGCGGATTCCCACGATTCCCATCACCGGATACTCGCCTATCAGTTGCTTGATATTCTCAATCTCATCGAGCTTCCACTGTGGAATGTGCGACGTGCGGTGTTCTGCCATTTCATTCATAACAACTCACCTCACCTTCGCAGATTTGCCCATCGTCGTTGTCACATAGATGGACCGAATGTTCTGCGCACCCTTATCCAGCACATCTTCGAGTCTGACGATCACCACCTCTATATTTCCAGCAAGCTCGTCGGCTGGCATATTCCGCCGCCCGACCGGCGCATGAAAAGTCTTCCGGTCCTTGGACCTGACTCTTATACTGTTCCGTATCTTGTTGATGATCTGGGCAATGTCCTTATCAGGCGTCAGCGGCTCTGGCATCTTGCCCCGGGGACCAAGAATCGCACCAAGCTTCTTTCCTATGGCTGGCATGTACGCAGTCTCCGCGATGAAAAAGTCGTGTGAATTTGCAAGACTCCTTGCCTTGTTTTTATCATCACCATACTCATCGATCAAATCCGGGTCGATGACTAAGTCGGCACCCGCCTTATCTGCCACAATCGCAGTCTCGCCACGTGCAAAGACCGCAACCGAGATTGGTCTGCCAAGACCATGTGGAAGTATGATCTCTTCGTCCACCCGAAAACGCGGTTGGCTCAGATCAATATTCTTCAGGTTAATCGCCAGTTCCACACCTTCTTCAAATCCCCGCTTTGGAGATTCGTCCAGCATGGTGTTAACGGCGTTTATTGTTTGTTTGTCCATGAATCACGCACCACCGTAGTCGTAATGACATATCTTGTCTGCTACGGATGAATTATAATACACTGATCGGATTGAACTTTAATGTATCGGTTTTTCGGGGGCACAGTCAGTTGTGACGGCAGCCAGCCTTCAACCCCCGTGCAAGCTCCTCGATGCGCTCTGGCACCGCACTTCCGTCAGCGATGATATCCACGAACGCTGAACCAACGATCACGCCATCAGCACCCTCATTTATGATGGTAGACGCCTGATCCCCGGTAGATATGCCAAACCCGACCGCAAGTGGTGTAGTCGTGCGGGTTGTGCCGCGCACCTTATTGATCAGGGAGAGCGTCGATTCCGCAACATCACCCCGGGCGCCGGTGACGCCGGTTCTTGCAACGAGGTAGATGAAACCAGAACCATTCTCCACAATCTGCTGCATACGCGCAGGATATGTGGTTGGTGCAATAAAAAAGATCAGGTCAACCCCATGTCTCCTGCAATGTGTGGCAAGATCGCCCGACTCCTCAACCGGAAGATCCGGGACGATAATGCCAGAAATCCCACTCTCCACGCAGTTAGCAACGAAACGATCGAGCCCCCGCTTGAATATGAGGTTATAGTACGTCATCACGACGAGCGGCACATTTGCATCCACATCCAGAGAACTGGCAAGCTCAAAGAAGATATCCGGGTTCATGCCCGCCTCAAGCGCCCGTTCGATCGATGCCTGGATTGTCGGACCATCAGCGATCGGATCCGAAAACGGCAGACCGAGTTCGATAATGTCCGCACCGCCGCGCACCAGCGCATGCACGATCTCAGTGGTGCCCTCAGGTGTCGGGTCGCCAGCGCAGATGTACGCGATGAGCGCGCCTTCGTCGCGGGATTTCAGTTCAGTGAATTTGTCTTCGAGTTTCATGGGATGATCGCCTTTGTTCATCTTGTTTTTTCACGTATTTGTAATAACTCTTCCACCTTCCTCACAAAATGCTCAGTCAAAGACCGCGAGAACGCAAAAATACCCTGTACGGCGATCTTGTGAGCGCGGCCGATATCAAGCACCCTAAGGGCAGCAATTCCCAACGCGACTCCCGTTCTGGCGCTGGTCGGCACGATGCTGTTTTAACCGCGAGTTAGGGTGGTTGGATTTCCCGATCGGCTATCCATCCGGGCTACTGGAAATACGGTTAACCGGTTCCCACGTTTTTTCCATCCACTTTTCAGTTTCACTTTCACCCCGCTCTTAGATCATGCACTTATACACCACCACCAGATGCATATATCAAGGAACGCAAACAGCCCTACACGTTTCAGGGCAGGATTGCAAGCTCCTTCCCCTCTTTTATTTTTTTATGGTATATATAATATAACGTCCGGTTATTCTACGCACCAGTCGCATTCACGAAAAGTACATTGCCCGTCTGCATCAAAACGTTAAATACATTCAACAGAACAAATGCATTAACCGAATCAGTGACTGGAGAATATACATGACAAAAATGCTGCAGATCAACAATCTTGTAAAGGACTATAATATCGGCTCTGAAAAGGTCAGGGCACTTGATGGGATCAGTTTCGATGTGAATGACGGAGAGATCGTGGGTTTGATCGGGCGCAGTG